>CAJWIA010000061.1 GCA_913040765.1 uncultured Anaerolineales bacterium
TGTAGGATATTTGTGGAAATACCTAGATGAATTACTGATAATCGAACGTTTCGACACAATTGCTGCAGGTGTGCAAGCATTCGTGGAACACTTCTTAGTTGAGTGGGTTAGACGTTGTATACGTGAAACAGGTTTATCACGCTTGGCTGTGAGCGGTGGTACTTTTATGAATGTTAAGGCCAACCAGGCTATTTTGTCACTTCCGGAAGTTGATGAACTGTTTGTTTTTCCATCATGTGGAGATGAAACCAATTCGGTTGGTGCAGCATATTGGTATTATGCTAATCAAAAATTGAGTGCCAATGAGAGGGTTGATATTGATTCGGTGGGCTCCATTTACTGGGGTGGAGAATTTCATGACGATGACATAGAGTCGATATTGGACACGTATAGCTTTACCGCTAAAGATGTGCGATGGGAAAAACATGATGATGTGGAAGGTAAAGTCGCTGAATTACTTGCTGATGGACAAGTTGTTGCTCGTTTCAAGGGTCGAATGGAATTTGGTGCTCGTGCATTAGGCAATCGCTCCATTCTTGCCAATGCTTCGCAACCAAATGTTGTGCGCTATATAAACGACATAATTAAGTCGAGAGATTTTTGGATGCCTTTTGCACCATCAGTGCTTGCGGAATACAGTACTGACTATTTTCACAAACCTAAATCGACTAAGGCATGCTATATGGTAATGTCTTTTGACACCATAATCCATAAGTGCAATAGTATTTTTGCTGCTCTGCATCCGCAGGATGGTACTGCGCGTCCACAAGAGGTTTACCCTGATGATAATCCTGAGTATGAATCACTATTACGCAAATATCAGTCTATAAGTGGAGATGGAGCAATACTCAATACTTCTTTTAATCTGCATGGTTATCCATTAGTTTACTCTCCAAATGATGCCCTCAAGGTGTTTGACGAATCTGGTTTAGAGTACTTGGCTATCGGAAATTTTATAGTAGCTAAATGAAAAAAGTGTTTAGTAGTACATATGTGATGGCGGCTATCTGGTCGCTATTACTTTATTTGCCTAATTTCTATGCTGTGTATTTGTCTACAAATACAGGCGGAAATTTCTCCGGCAGTATAGTGAACATTCATGATCACAATGCTTATTTGGCATCTGTCAGAGATGGCATGAATGGTGATGTGTGGATAGGCCAGTTGTCATTTGCGACTGAAACTGACTTGCCGCAAACACTTAATTTTTTGCACGCATCCTTGTTCTACCGTTTACTAGGATGGTTATTTGGATTGACTAATCTTCCCATTAATCTTTTCTATATTGCGGTAGGGTTGTTTCTGGCATTTATTGCTTTCAACGCCTATATCAGATTATTTACAGAATGCCTAGAAAGTTATAGACAAGTCAGTATTGCTACCGCTTTCCTTTTTGTTTTTCCGGGCTTACTATGGCTCAATCAAATGTTGCAAGAATTCCCTAATGCTGAAAGTTATATTCCGAACAATATTCTATATGCAGAACTATGGGGTAATCCTAGTATGAATCCTATTACTCACAATAGCTATATGCCACATTTTGTTGCTGCCAACATTATCGTGGCTTTGCTGTTTTGTAGATTGCTGCATGCCATTCGTGATAACAGACCCAATTATTTGGTTATGTCAATTTATGCATTGATAGTAGCTTGGTTGTTGCCGTCGTCTGGCATATTGTGGTTGGCGATTGTTTCGACTGTTTTGGTATATCTACTGTTAGTGGGACGTATGTCACTGTCCAATGTTATTCCAGTTCTTATATCTTTTGTTCCATCAGGATTAATGTCTATGTGGTCTTATAGTCTTGCCTTTCGTAGTGACTTTTGGGCTAAATATATTTATACCAATGTAGTAATGAATGGGACTATAGATTTGTCATTATTTGTTCTGCACGTAGGTGTTTTTACACCATTTGTTGTATGGGGAACTTTCAAACTGTTACGGTCTAATGCAACCAAGTATATAGGACAAGTGATAGCTTCAATATGGTTGTTTTGGTTATTTATTCTGTCTCTCGCATCTTTTCCAGGATCACCTCGATTTATGGATGGCATTTATTTGCCAATTAGTATTCTTGTAGCTTATGTAGTATCGAATATCAATAATGTCACGAAGGGCGTTAGAAAATGGTTATATACAATGACAATATTATTAGTGATTCCGGGAACACTTATCACTTATATTTATCCTTGGTATGGTCATCTTTATCTGCATTTTTCAGATAAACGTTTGAATTTGCGCAGTGATGATATGTGGCCGATACGACTTTCGAACGCAGAGATGGATGCCTTTCGCTGGATAGAACACAATGTTGGGATGAATGATGTTGTGGTTGCGGGACCTATTTTTTCTAACTTTGTTCCTGGATTGTCTGGTGCTAAAGTATATTTAGGACATATTGGTAGGACAATTGATTTTAGTCAAAAACTCACATCAGTACAGCAAATTAATGTAGTGAACAGATTACCATCACTAGAATCCAATGGCAAAGTTTGGTTTGTAAATACTTTGCATGAGACCATTGGCACCCCTGAGAAAATTTACATAGATGATGGAAGTGCATACTGTTCAGGTGCCGACTTTAACGTTGGTAACATATCTGTTTTAGAATACAACAATTGTAACTAACGGTTATTCCAGTGCAAAAAGCAATGTCTAGCAATTCAATTGTTACACATTGCTTTTTGCACTGGTGAACGAAATTACGATAGAAGAGGCAATTAAGTGAAACTTATTAATTTCATAATAGAAATGTTGGTGTGGGGTGTGATGTTTGGTGCTGTATATGCACATCCTGTTAGAGCATATCTTGACCCAGGGAGTGGCAGTCTTATCATTCAATTTTTACTAGCTAGCATAGTTGGTATATTGTTTGTGATTCGACAATTTTGGGGTCGTATCATTAGTTTTGTAAAACGACTTGTAGGTAGTGATGTAGACTCCGATTATAAGCAGGATACAGATAGTAATAATGACTAGTAGTTGCAGACGAATTCATCGAAGCTCATTCCGTGATCCGAGCGGATTCCTTTTTGAGACAGATGATATATTGTATAGACAGGTAAATAATTCATATAAATTACACTATGATTATTTGATTGATTCTGGTTTGTACGAAGAATTAGTGGCTTTGAAGATGATGATACCTCATAAAGAGGTTGATACTGCTTTCGCTGTATCTAATTCTGCATATAAGGTTTTACGTCCGCAAGTAGTCAAGTTTATATCTTATCCGTATGAATGGTGCTTCAGCGAGCTAAAGCACGCAGCTTTAGCCATGTTAGATATACAAAAGATTGCTTTCAAGTATGGAATGTGCCTCAAAGATGCTTCCGCATATAATGTACAGTTTGTGGATGGGCAACCTATGCTTATCGATACATTGTCTTTTGAGATTTATGAAGAGGGTAGCCCTTGGGTAGCTTATCGGCAATTTTGTCAGCACTTTCTTGCAACCTTGGCTTTGATGTGCCATGTTGATGTTAGACTTGGTCAGTTGTTGCGTGTACATTTGGATGGGATTCCTCTAGATATGGCAAGTGGTCTATTGCCCTTGAGGACTTATCTTAAATTTGGTATTTTGAGTCATATACATCTACATGCTAGAAGTCAAACTTTGTTTTCTGACAAACCAATTTCTACTGCTAATAAGACAGTTAGCCGTGTAGCATTGCAAGGAATTATTGATAGTTTATATGTAGCTGTTAAAGGTCTGAAATGGCGCCAAGGAAACACCGATTGGTTTGATTATTACTCAGATACCAAGCACAATTATTCTTCAGAGGGTACAAGCCATAAAAAAACTATTGTCCAGGACTATATAGAGAATATTTCTCCAACATTAGTGTGGGATTTGGGTGCAAATGATGGTACTTATAGTCGACTTGCAACTAGTCAAGGCATACCCACAGTAGCTTTTGATAGTGATCCTACGGCTGTTGAAATCAATTATCTTGATTCTGTAAGCAAGGGAGACATTCATATGATACCTCTCTTGCTTGATCTGACTAATCCTAGTGCTGATATTGGATGGAGTAATGAAGAGAGGCTATCGCTGTCGAGACGTGCTCCTGCTGACTTGGTTATGGCATTAGCGCTTGTGCATCATTTAGTTATTTCGAACAATGTTCCTTTTGTGAGATTAGCGGAATGGTTTTCTTTGATGGGCAAAACACTAATTGTTGAATTTGTTCCGAAAAGCGATTCTCAAGTAGCTAGACTTCTTAGCTACAGGAAAGATGTTTTTGACGATTATACTAGGACTGCTTTTGAACGAGCATTCGAGAAATTGTTTGTAATAATGAAAGTGTCAAATATCAATGATTCTAATCGTTTAATTTACCTCATGCAAAATAGATCTGATCTAAAATGACCAAACAAATAACTGTTCATCCGATTCTTTTTGGTATATATCCAGTCCTGTTTCTTTTTTCGAGAAATGTTTGGCAAACAAAAGCCGATGTCATTTGGGTTCCGTTGACAATAGTATTGTTTATAGTTGGATTGTTGTGGTGGTGTGCTACATTTATTATAAAAGATAGTGGCAAAGCAGCGTTGATTGTGTCAGTTTTTCTTATTCTATTTTTTGTTTATTCGAATGTGCATGACATATTGTTAGTACAGCATGGTTTATTGTTTGGTAGGCATAGATATCTTTTACTGATCATTGGTTTTTTGTGGTCTATCACTGCATATTGGATTGCGCGTCGGTTGGTTAATGTGACTACAGCGAATCTTTTTCTAAATATAGTGGGAGCCACTTTGATATTAGCTACTATCCCTAATTTAGGTGACTGGATTATTAACAAAAAGGCTATATCAAAGGATCAAATAAAAGCTATACGTCCAGGGAATTATGAACAAGTCACATTGAATTTGCCTGAGGATCCCCCGTATATATATTACATAATACTAGATGGATATATGCGTTCGGATTTGCTTGAAGAAGTTTTACAATATAACAATAGTGAGTTCGTAAGTTACCTGGAGAACAAAGGGTTTTATGTAGCTTCTACAAGTCGTAGTAACTATCCATATACTTTCTTATCTATACCCTCTGCATTGAATATGGAATACATAAATTATCTTGGTGATACAGTGGGCAGCGAATCGCATGATGTTCTTGCAACTTACCCATTAATTCAAGCCAATAGGGTAGGACAGTTGTTAAAATCAGTCGGATATAGATATGTACAGATCAGTTCTGGATGGTCTGGAGCTGATAGAAGTCTTATTGCAGACGATGTTTTTACCTGGAAAAACAAAGGTCCCGAACAGGCATTCTTATCATTGCTTGTTGAGATGACTGCTGTTTATCCTCTAGTGCAACCGATACTGGATGATTGGCAAGATGAGCGAGGATCTATTTTGTTTGCTTTTAATGAGATTGCCAAAGCAGGCTTGTATGAAAGCCCCACTTTTGTTTATGCTCATATTATTTCTCCACATCCGCCTTATGTGTTTGGTGCTGATGGAGAATATATTGATGAGCCTGAAGAAGGCTGGACTACTGAAAGTGCGCAAGGTGCATATCTTAATCAACTGATTTACACAAACAATAAAGTAGTGGAATTAGTAGATACATTGTTGGTACAACATACAACGCCTCCAATTATTATTGTTCAAGCTGATCATGGTTGGGCATGGGCAGTTGGTTGGGACCCAAATCCAAGTATTGCACTGGACGAACAGTTTGATATGGACCAAGTGTTTGGAATCCTGAATGCTTATCATTTGCCTGGTGGCGCGGATGAACTGTATGACTCAATTTCTCCAGTTAACTCTTTTAGAATTATTTTTAACACATATTTTGATGCAAAATTACCATTGTTACAGGACAAACATTATTTTTCTATTTATTATGAAAGCCCATATAGTTTTTCAGATGTCACTGATAGTATTGACTAAATTGAAGTCTGAGAGTAGACCCATCGATTATGCGGTTGTCTAGTGAGTGCACAGATTATATGAATCGGAATTGTGTTGCAGTGTCATTACAAACTATGACATCTGTGATAATGATTTGTCTGAATAAGAACAGGAGGATTGTGGTGTGAGACAGATGCAAACTTCAAGTCATGGTAATGGTGAAAGATGGATCACTATTAGACTATTCATAATCGTCTATTTCATATCTCTTCTCTTTATGGATTCTACGTCACATGGTGTATTTACAGCAACAAATCGGTTTCAGTATTTGGCTTATGCTTTGGTTGATCATCAGACCATTGATATCACTGCTGTGGAGGAAGTTCATGGTGAAACTGTTGAGTCTTATGAAATCCAAGGAAGACGCGTTCAAATTATCAACCCTGGTGTAGGTATACTAGCGTCTCCGATATATGCTATATCGTCATTGCTAAATATAGAAGAACGCATTGGATTGCAATCAGGTGATGATGCGGTTATTCTGTATCAGGGACTTGTATTTGCGATGGCCATTAACGCCATGATGGCTGCGATTTTTGTTACATCATTATGGATGATATTAAGGTGGTTGGGATTAACAAAACGGCTTTCGATGGCTCTTACAATTGGTATAGGATGGGGGAGTATGGCAGCTTACTATTTCACTGCTGGCACAAATGTACAGACTTCTGTAGAGACATCTTTATGTACTCTTGCTTGGTTATTTGTCATTGGTCTAGATCGTGGCAGAAAATTGCCATCACCAGCATTTTGGGCGGGCTTTTTTCTAGGAATAGCCATATTAGTTAATGTGCCTGCGGTTATAACCACATTTGGCAGTTTGTTATATATCTTCTATAGGCATCGTACGAAAACATTGAGTTTTTTATGTGGGCTTTTGCCAGGTGTCGGTGTTTTACTAATCTATCAGTGGATTGCTTTGGGAAATCCATTTATGGATATCCCGTTCTCTTATTTTCAATCTAAGGGTATGTATGGTAATCCTGATAATATAAGTTTCCTACAAGTTGCTACAGAGTTTTTGTTAGGTTGGCACCAGGGAATGCTTTGGTACTTTCCATTATCTATTTGTTTGTTGTTCACAATCCGTGGTGTTTATGCTAGAAATGGATTGGTTGTGATTAGTTGGACACTTATTGTTTTGCACTGGATGTTTGCAACATGGTACACACATTTGTGGATACAAACAGAGGAGATGTTGTCATTTTACCCGTGGTATTCAACCCCAGGTCCTGGTGGACCGAGATATCTAATTCCAGCTGTCCCATTTGTAGCTATTCTTATATCTCAGCTTGATTTTAGATCACTATATTTGAAGACCATGATTACTTGGCTAGGATTTATTGGGATTTGCTTGAATATACCGGTGCTTATGTATCCAGCTGGTGGACCTGTATTTCGAAGCTTCTTACTAATGTTGAAGTATGGCATTCATATTCCTATAGTTCGAGTATTTTATGGTTTTTTATATGGTGATATTCCTGTTGGTGGTATGGAGATTACTAATGTAATAACTTGGTTGATTGTACTATTAGGGTCAGTTTATTGGGTATGGGGCAATACTAAGCTAAGGGATTGGTTGTTTTACAATCAAAATAGTTGAACAATTCTATGAATCGCAGCATTATTTTTATGATGGACTATAGGGGAGATCAATTACAAATTGGTGGTACCTCTAACTACTTGAAGCTTTTGGCTCCTAGGGTTCGGGATTGTGGATTTGAGGTACGTGTTGCTATACCATATTCTAAACGCACTGAAG
>CAJWIA010000062.1 GCA_913040765.1 uncultured Anaerolineales bacterium
CCTTTGCTGAAATCTAGAGTTAGATTGATGTTGTTTGTAACTGTGGGAGTATGGGCGGGATATGACTATTATGCCTTAAGATTGCCGGTTCCTGAATTGCTATTGAATTTTGTAGGACTGGCACCAGCTCTGTTGGCTTGGGCCGGTGGGCTTGTTGGACTACTGGTTGGAACTCTTCCTCCGGGTAAATGGTCGTTTGATAGCGTCAGATCAAGAATGTTAGGCAGTAAAGGTAGTGATGACAGCCAGAACAATCAATAGTGTTGAAACTATAGCTAGGTCGCGGTGTAATGGGTCTGCCAAAGCATGCTGGACCCATTCTTTAGATGTTTCGGGCATGTATTCTGGCACACCTTTCTCGTCAGGGAAAAGCCCTTCAAATAATGCCGACTTGAAAGCATTTGTTGTTGCTGGCCGGTCTTCTGGATGAAGGGAAAGGGCCCAGTGGATTGCTCTTTCTGTGCGGGGGCTCACATTAGGATTGATTTTCCGAATTGGTGTCATGCTATCTGAGTGCAAAAAACGAATTTTGGCTTCTGGTGGAGGTTGACTGGTCAGAAGATGATAAAGCGTACATCCAAGCGAGTAAATGTCAGATCTAAGGTCAGTATGTCCTGCATCGCCTCCATATTGCTCTATTGGAGTGTAATGAATTGTTCCGCGTCCCTGTACTATGGTTACAGTTCTTTCTTCAGGTGTCATAACTTTTACTAGACCAAAATCTACTAGTTTGATTATTCCAGCAGTGTTAACTTTTATATTGCTAGGTTTTATATCTCTATGAACCACCGGTGGGTCTTGCAAATGTAAATATTCAAGAGCTTCTAGAATCTGTTGTGTCCACAGCAGAATTTGGTTTTCTTCTAGGAATCCGCCTGGAGTTTGATTTTCAATCTTTTGGAGTAGATCGTCTCCGTCCACATAGTCCATTATAAGAATATCAGTATCTTTGTCCGTGAAAAAGTCGGAGACTTTAGGTAAATTCGGGTGGTCAAGTCTTGCAAGTGTTGATGCTTCTCGATGAAATTGACTGCGTGCTTGTTGGTGATAATCGGATGTTGCGGACTGGTCTCTTACAATTTCTTTTACTGCACAAATGCGACCCTCTAGTCGGTTATCGGCGGCTAACCAGATTGCTCCCATACCGCCTTTCCCTACAGAATTCTGGATAAGGTAGCGATCTTTTAAAGTCTTTCCAATTGAGATAGACATGTCTAAAATATTTAGTATATGTATAATAGCTATATTATGTTCATAATTATACCGCTAGGCTAGATCTAAGACAGGACTCAGCTAATGACTGACGATATATCACCTGTATTAATTGCTCAATCTGGTCCGCTCCGTGGGGAGCGATGGGTTTTATCTGAATCTAGTCTGATTATCGGGCGAGACTCGGATTGTGATATTGTTGTAGCTGACAATACTGTCTCTCGGCGACATGCTGTAATTGCAAAGCGCGACAGTGTTTGGGTAATAGAAGATACATCTAAGAATGGCACCTATGTTAATGAAAAATCTGTAGAGGGAAGCAAGAGGTTAAATGACGGAGATTTTGTTTCAATTGCAACTGCTGTGCAAATTGTATTTGTTGGCTCTGATGCTACGGTGCCATTGGACATTAATTATTCGCAAGAGAGACGTATGCGGTTGGATGTGCAGTCACGACGTGTTTGGTGTGCCAGCAAAGAATTGTTGCCATTACTATCTAGACCACAATACAGGTTGCTAGTATTGCTATATGGAAACATTGGAGATGTTTGTACTCGAGATGAGGTTGTCGAGGCCGTATGGCCTGATGTGATAGGAGAGGGTGTGACTGAGCAATCAATTGATGCATTGGTGCATAGGCTGCGTGATCGATTAGACGAATGTGATCCAGAGCATCAATATGTGGAAACAGTTAGAGGACATGGTTTTAGGCTAAATAATCCTGTGCTGTAACAATTGTTGTGGTTGTTTGCCTATAGTGTTTCTAGTTCTATTTTAACAAGTGGAATGTAATCTTGCAGTTTTGCTGCTAGTTCGGTTTGTTGATCGGATTGCAATTGGTCGACTACACTTTGCATTATATCTAGGATATCTTTGTCCAGTTCCTTAGCTTGAGTTTTAATCATTGCTGTTGCTTCTTCTTGCGTATTGAGGGAGAGCAACTCATTGATGAACCGTAATGTGGGTGGGGCATGTTGATGTAGTGCTTCAATTAACCAGGTTTGAACTTGCAGTAGGTGAGTCTCTTCATCTTTATTGTTGTCAGATTGAGCATTTTCTATAAGTTGTTGAAGTAGTACCATTATAGATTGGTCGATATTGCTAATATGCTCCTCTATTGTTTCTTTTGGGTTGTTTGAGTCAATAATTGACGCGAGAATTGCTTGAGCACTCTCAGTCTTCTGTTGGGCGGCTTGGTCAATCTTTTGAACAGTTTCGAGTATTAAGGAGCGTATGTGCTCTAATTTGGGTTGGTCTTCTGGCGGACTATTTTCTAATTGATTGGTTAGAAGTATAAAAAACTCATAATCTGCTGCAGGACGTGCTAGTGTAATAAGACATGTTATATGTATGTCGTCGGGAGCTTTTAATATTAGGTCGAGAAAATATTCACGTGTTAGTTTTGATCCGATGGATTCTAGCTCTCTAGCAGCGTTTTGTAGGGCAGCAGCATATTCTTGGGAGCGTTTACCAAATGTTGAATGAGATAGGAGTTCATCTTCAAGCTTGGCTAGAATAGAAGTTTGCGAGTCCGTCTGAGTTGAAGGTTGTGATTGTTTTACTGCTGATAGTAACTGAAAAAAAAGGTCGTCAAGTTCTTCGTCTCGTTCTTTAATTAGATCTGGCAGCATTTCTTGCGGGGTAGATATCAGAGTCTGTAACAAGTCCATTCTTGATCGTTGCTGCTCAATCATTTCGTTTGTTATACCATCACTATTTAATATGGTTGTTTTGAGCCCTTCGATTGAAAACATTTCTTTTGGCTGCAACAAATATGCTTTACGTTTGTCTGAAGGTATGCCGCTTACAATTGTTCGTGTAAGTGCTCCAAATAGTTTTTCTTTTTCAGGTAATGGTATGTTAAGTTCGGCAGGGGTATATGTGAGTAGCAACTCTTTCTCCGGATCGTGATATATAAATGGAGTTGCGGCCATACCGTGGAATGAACATAGTGGGCAGTCAATGATATTGATGCTGCCTGCAAGCAAACGCTGTTTTATGTCTTTGTCGGCTGCTACGTCAAGTATCTGCTCTAATCTTGCAGATATACGTTGTTTGCAACGCGGGCAATTAACGAGTGATTGTGACCCAAGTATTGTCATGCAGCACCTTATGTCTTAATTGGAATGCTGAAATGGAAAGTGGATCCGTGACCTTGATCGGAGTCTACCCAAATTCGTCCATGATGTGCTTCAATTACGGCTCTTGTTAAATATAGTCCCAATCCCGCTCCTTGAGTATGAGAGGTTTCTGTTGTTGTGGCTCGATGAAATCTATTGAATATACGATCCAATTCTCCGATAGGTAGCCCGATGCCTGCGTCTGATACTGAAACTATAATGTCTCTACTTGTTGTCCGACCAGATATTTTGATTGGTCCGCCTTTGGGAGAATATTTAATTGCATTAGATAGGAGATTACTTAAGGCTTGCAATAACCTTTCTTCATCCCCATCTACGGCTGGGAAATTTTCTGGAAAATTGACTGATATGTCATGTTTAGTTGTTTGAGTCTGAAACTTGCCTGATAGGCGTTTAGCAAGTGTTGCCAGATTGAATGTGGAGATATTTAGTTCAATGCCACCAGCCTGCAGTCGAGAGGCTTCAAGAAGATTGTCTATTAGATTAGCAAGTCTATCAGCTTCTTCTTCAATCACTGTAATACTTTCATTTATTGTATCTTTTGTCCATGTTGCATCTTCGCGCAACAGTGTGCCTGCATACCCTTTTATTAATGACACAGGAGTCTTGAGTTCGTGACTTATTACAGAGATAAAGGTGCTTTTGAGTTGTTCAGCTTCCCTAAATCGAGTGATGTCACGTACATTGGCAATTATATTTACAAGACGCTTATTGCGGTCAAAAATTGGTGCATATGTAATGCCAACAGCCAGTTCTTCTCCAGTAGATTGTAATAAGTTGCCTTCAACATACAAGGGTGATGCACTTCCAAATGGCCAGCCACGGGCTTCGGCATCAGCTAAGTTAGGGTCTGGATTGCTTGACCAGTTTATTATTTCATCATGTGTGCTGCCGAGTGCACTGGCTGGAGTAACACCGGACAGCTGCGCTAGAGCTTTATTCCAGCGTAAAATTAAATGACCTGAATCAAGAATCATGATGCCATCAGCAGACCCTTCGAGTAATGCATCTAGTTGCCGTTTTTCTTGAGTTACTTGCTCGTATAGGCGTGCATTAGTTACGGCGACTGCTGCATGGTCTGCAAATGCTTGCAATATTTTCATTTCGTTTTGGGATGATGGTGAAGCAGAAGCTCTAAGTACTAGCAATATTCCTACTAAATCTCCACGAGCTTCTAATGGTAATCCTATCGTTCCGTCTAAATTAAACGGGCCACTACGAGCTAACATGTGCAAGCGCTGTTCGAGCTCTGCAATTATGTAGCTTGCCGGGTCAACTAGTACTGCGCTGGAGGTGGTGTTTTTTAGTACTGTTTCAAAATGTTTTAGAAATTCAGGTGATACACCATGCTGGGCATGGATCGAGAATGTTGCTACACCATTTTTCGCGTCCCCATCAATTTGGTCCCTTAGTGCGATTAGGCCGGCTCGACCTGCAAGCATTTCAGTCGCTGCTTTTAGAATACGAGTTAATACTGATTCCAGATCAAGCTGCTGTGTCAACGCTCGTACTATCTGGAGTAGGTGGTCTCGTTGACGGATTCGGTAGTCGGTAAGCATTTTAGTTTGTATGTTACTACTAAGACATTTGACTGTTGTTATTCATTGATTTATGCTAAGGAAATATTTCAGTAAGCACTGGAATATAACGACAGTTGCACCCTCCTGGCCTTGAGCATGCATCTAGTGGTATTGCGGGAGTGTCCTGTTTGCTGTATGTACCCTGCAAGTTTCGACCAGGTGCGCAGGCGTCAAAACTTACTGCAAAGGTTATTTTAGAGACTCTAGGGTTGTTGATATGTTTCGACAACGCCTCGTTTAACTCGGAGCGTTTAGTTTCGATGTTTACTGTTTGCAGATTAGTAGTATCGCTTTGTTGATTGTTAGAAGTATTATCTTTATTATTCATTTATAGTCAATTCTTTTGTTTACTAAATTGTACTATGTACCACAAGAACTGTTAGTGGAGCGTTAGCGGCTAGTTGGGTCGATACATTATCAGTAAGTACTCGGTTGATCGAACTTCTTTTAGATGCTCCAATAATTAGCAGGTCGTACTTGTTTCGCTCTACGTCTCGAAGTATCTCCTGAGTGGGTGTACCATGTCTTAGTTCTATTTCAGCATCGATTTGTTCAGAATTAAGTAGGTTTGCACAATCCCGTAGGTACTGAGCAGTAGGCGTATTTGTTTGTAGTAAGTCTGATAGAGTTTCTCCCATCTGGTCTAGGCCGGTGTACATGCTTGGTATAGCTCTGCTTACATGCAGAACAGTGAGGTTTGAATTTGCATGGTTTGCTATCTTGATAGCAGTTTGAATGGCATCAAATCCAGCATTTGGACCGGATGTGCATACTAGTATGCGTTTGAGTTTTTTGATTGTTCCACGGGCTACGAGTATTGAAATAGGCGAGTCTTTAACAATTCTATGCGTAGTATCACCAAGTAGAAGTTCAGTAGGAGCACTAGAGTGTGCTCTAGCACCTATTGCAAGAAGATTGTATTTTCCAGAATTAAGCTCGGAAACAATCTCTGTCTCTGGGTTGCCTTGGCGCACTAAAATATTTGGCGGAGTTGACATATGTTCACTGACTAGTTGTAGCTCATCAAGAGTTGCTTGTTCTGATGATTGTTTCCTAGTTACTGTCAACAGAGTCACTTCGGATTCTAGGGCACTTGTCACGATGTCGCTAATTTTGATTGTCGCAGATGAATAGGGTTCTTTAGTAATACTGAGTAGTGTGTGCATGATAATTTTGTTAGTGTATTGCTCCTGCGCTATTGTCTAATAAACGCCATATTACCAAGATAGCACCAATAAACGGCATTCCTGAAAATAGAAGTCTTATACGTGGTCCAGAAAAATGATGTGTTGCAACAGAGCCTATTTGTGCGCCAATAGCAGCCCCAGTCTGCATTATTAAAGCTATCATTATATCTACATTACCTTTGATAGCATGTGTTATTGTACCGAATCCGGCAGAAAATATTATTTCGAATAAGTCAGTACCTATTGCCACATGTGTTGGTATTCCTAGCACGTAAACCATCAAAGGCATACGTATGAAACCACCACCTACCCCAAGGAATCCTGCAAGAGTTCCAGAAATCAAGCCTGATATTATGATTACCCATAGAGATATAGAAGCTATGCCTGAAGCAGGTAAGGATATCATAGGCTTTAGACGTATTAGTTGGATGCGTTTTGTCAATCCAGTAAACCCTATTGCCTCTTTAGCTTCTATTTTTTGTGTGTGAACCATACGAATTGCCCGGATGCTTTCGATAGCAGTAAATGAGCCTATTGCTACTAGTATTGCTACGTAGGCCCAACCTATGATTTGATCAGCTTTTCCAATTTCCTTAATTGCTTCAACAACTTGGGCTCCAATCTCAACTCCAATGATCGTACCAATGATCATTAGTACTCCTAGTTTCACATCGACATGTCCTAAAATTCTGTGACGACGAGCTGCTACTATTGATTTGCCAGTCATATGTGCTAAATCAGTCCCGACCACAAAATTCATTGGCACTCCAGAGAGAAACATCATTGGACCAGCTATAAACCCGCCACCTACTCCGAAGAAGCCTCCAAGCACTCCTACTACAAAGCCAATTGCGGCTAAGTACAAAGGATTTATCACTACACCGGCAATAGGGAATTCCATGATGTTATTCTGTATCTGAGTGAGGCAGTCCGAGCCTTACTAATAGGAATGAGGTGATACGCTCTAGAAGTGCACCTTGCGCTACGATTAGAAACAGACCTACAAAAGCGTAAATCACCAAATTATCGTGAAAAAGTTGGTTGAGTGGTTGAGCTACCCAGCGTAGAGCAATCAACGCGTATGCCGTTACTAGTATTCCGTATACAAGTAACTCTAGTGCAAGATTTCTTATGATGGTCTTACTATTCATATCACTATTGTTGGCATATCTTTGTTAGGATCGACAAACTAAAATTATAGCTGTATTTGTCTTTATTATACTGAATAATTACCTTCAACGTAATAAGATATTAATATTAAGTAATACAGTATAATTCGGTCGAATATATAATCTGTCATTTTGGAGAATTATATGATGTCAGTGCGTCGAAAAACAATATTAGTAGCTGATGCAATATCTCCTGTAGGTGTTAGTAAATTGGAGGAATTCTGTGAAGTTGATTGTGATTACAGCATTACGGCAACTGATATTGTGGAAAGGATTGCTGATTATAATGGGCTTATAGT
>CAJWIA010000063.1 GCA_913040765.1 uncultured Anaerolineales bacterium
TGCAGGATGGAACATAGGCACAACAACACGTGAACCGAAACGCTTAGGCACCCCGTGGATATCACTGATTCGGGTATCAGGAAACCAGCGTGCCATCGAGAATCTTCCTAAAGTTACAATTACACTTGGATCAATCAAGTCTATCTGTCTCTCAAGATATGCATTGCAAGATGCTATCTCCTCTGGATTTGGATCACGGTTTTGTGGAGGACGGCATTTCACTATATTGGTTATATAAACATCTTCACGTCGTAAATCAATTCCTTGTAAAAGTTCGTCAAGAAACTTGCCCGCTGCTCCTACAAATGGCAACCCATTTTCATCCTCATGTTTGCCAGGCCCCTCTCCAATAAACATAATATTTGAGTCAACATTTCCTGACCCAGGAACTGCATGTTTGCGGGTGTGGGCCAATTCACATAACTCACATGCCCGTATTTCCTTGTCTAGAACTTCCAGAGTGTAAGATTCAAACACCATCTTCATTGCACCTAAATTTGTGATACTAAACTGACATTATTATTTACCCAATCCCACAGCATCCGTACTCCATTCATAGGATCAACCTTCGGATTCCAACCATAATTCTCAAATGAGGTTATATCACTAATATACACCTTCTGATCTCCTGGTCTCCAATCGTGATGTTTCACAGATATACTTCTTCCAGCCAATTTACTTAGAATAGGCTCCATTTCATTCCAAATGGAAACTGTGAATGCTGCTCCCCCTCCAATATTAAAGACCCTTCCTATAAATCGAGATGGGTCGCTTAATACTAAATCATATGCATCTAACAAGTCGTCCACCCACAATATATCACGCACCTGTTTACCATCCCCATAAATATTAATCTCGGAATCCTGAAGAATAGAGATAATAAAATGAGCCAACCAACCTTGATCTTCGATACCGTACTGACGTGTTCCGTAAATGCATGATTGTCTGAACACAACTGTCGGTAATTCATAAATGCGTGCATAATCACGCACATATTGATCTCCTGCTCCTTTAGAGCACCCGTAAGGAGAATGAAAATCCAAAGGATGATTTTCGGAGATACCCAAGGGCAAATCCTTGTATGTCCACCGCTTTTCTGATTCCACCACCGCCAGTTGATCCATAGCTCCATACACCTTATTTGTGGAGGAATATACAACTAAGGGTTTCCTGATTGACTTCCTAGCTGCTTCCAACACATTAAAGGTTCCAACCGCATTAATTTCAAAGTCCTCTCTAGGACATCTGACAGATTCAGTCACAGCTACTTGGGCAGCAAAATGAAATATAGCATCCTGTTTAGATACTGCCGAATTGACACTTTCAACATCACGTACATCTCCCAGAGAAAATTCGAGGCCACTGGAAAATGTTTCATTTAGCCAGTCTAGATTTTTTGCTGATCCTTTCCGAGAAAGATTGTCAAATAATGTGACCTTGTGACCACACTCTAACAATCGGGCCGCATAATTACTACCAATAAATCCAGCCCCTCCTGTGATTAGTACATTTGCCATGACTTAATAACTACACCATGTTTATATGCCAACAATAGTACGAATTGCCTATTGTTGACCTAAGTAGTACGCAAATAAAATGGTGATAGCGCATTAGGTTCATCCAAATCTCCTGTGTCGAATCGTTTTCTTGCTATTGCAATCATGTAGGAAGCTCGACGCACATTCAATGGAGGCGGAGCTAGCATTACATTTTCTCCAAATTCCGCGCGGTCAACAGTACCCAATTCACCACATATGTAAAAACTGCCTGATTTGGTTTCCTCTACAACCTCCTGCCAAGTAGTAATATATGGAGCGCCATCAGTCTTCCATCCACCTGAGTGCCATATATATCTACCAGATACAATACTTTTTCTACCTGCCGAAATAAGAGTTAACAGTACACACTCAACTTTTGGCTGCATATGTGCAAGAATATCCAGAGTTGAAACACCCACTAAAGGTATTGAGTATGCAATAGAAAGTCCTTTGGCAAATCCAAGCCCAATACGCAAACCGGTAAAGGAGCCTGGTCCTATGGCAACTGCTATACCTCTTAATGATTGGGCATTAACATCTGCGGTTATCATCATGCGATTGACATATGACGCTAGTTCTACAGTATGATTATTGCCACTTCGCCAACTATGTTCAGAATTAATTTCTCGACCATCATCAAGAGCTACACTTGCTCGCTCATTAGCAGTATCAATACCCAATAACATCACGCACTTCCATGTTGAAAAGCACTTTTTCGAAATTCCGCAAGTAATTGTGCGAAGTGATTACCATCAGCACGCATCTGTATACTACGTTTATCTTCCGTTATATAACTCATTGTAATCCACAGCTTCTGCTTTGGTATCCAGGACTCAATATGTTCGGGCCATTCTACAATCAAGACAGCACCGGACTGTAAACGCTCATCTATACCAATATGATCAGCATCAGTAGCACTGCTTAACCGATAACAATCCATGTGATGTAATTGCGCACCATCAGCACGAGAATATTCATTGACCAAGATATATGAAGGACTAGTTGCCGACTCCAAAGATCCCCATCCACGTGCAACACCGATTGCCAAAGCAGTTTTACCAGAACCCAAATTGCCGCTTAAGCACAGAAAATCTTGAGACTTAAGCAGTTGGCCTAACTTTACTCCATAGCGCAAAGTTTGATCATAACTATAGCTAATAAAATCTAATGCGTGCGAATCCATGATAGGCATGGCAACGGAATTATAGCGACCACTTCGCAAGGGTACAAGTGGGCGACCACACATACACATGCTATCATACAGATTAAGGAACATGAAACAACATGAAAATACTAGTAATTGCTGACATACACGCTAACTTACATGCACTCGAAGCTGTACTCAAAGATGCCAAAGATACGTACGATGTAACATGGTGCCTGGGAGACCTAGTAGGTTATGGGCCATATCCAAACGAATGTATACAAATAGTACGAGAATTGCCAGATTTCATATGTATTTCGGGAAACCACGATTATGCAATAGTTGCCAACATGGATTTAAGTACTTTCAATCCTATTGCTTACCAGGCACTACATTGGACTCAAAATGTGCTGACTGCTGAATCCAATCATTTCCTCGCCAAAATTGAATCAACAATGCATATAAATAGTGTGACCCTAGCACATGGTAGCCCCAACAATCCATTGTGGGAATATATTACAGACACAAATATAGCTGATCAAAGTTTCGCAAATATTAGAGACAAATTATGTCTAGTTGGTCATACTCATATACCACGCATATTTAGTCATGACGGTATACAATGCAATGAAAGCACAGTGAATACCACAACACCGTTCAATTTGTCCAAGAGACAGTATATACTTAACCCAGGCAGTGTTGGACAACCGCGTGATCACAATCCATTGGCAGCGTATGGAATATTAGATCTCGCTAAGCATACTTGGCAACAGCGAAGAGTGGCATATGATATTAGAGCAACACAAGACCAAATGATGATTGAACAACTACCTGAAGAGCTTATAATACGGCTATCCTTTGGAATGTAGCTTTATTAAATATGATCAAAACATTAGTAATGATTAGACTAATAAGTTAGTATCTATAGTAACAACCATAATATTATTACGATTGAGTTTTATGAACAAACAAACTTCACTCAGCCACCTAGACAATAAGGGTCGTGCTCACATGGTAAATATCGCACCCAAGCCAGAAACTCAGCGAGTAGCTGTTGCTATAGCTGAAGTACATATGAAAAAGGACACTCTCAACAAAATACGTAGCGGGAACACCAAAAAGGGCGATGTATACGGAGTAGCAAAAATAGCTGGTATACAAGCAGCTAAACGCACTGCTGATCTTATACCATTATGTCACCCTCTATTACTAAATCACATAGAGGTAGAAATTGGTGACGCTGAATTACTTGGGGAAGGGAAACAACATGGAGTAACTATTACTGCTACTGTCCGTTCGAATGGAAAAACAGGTGTTGAGATGGAAGCACTGGTAGCTGTTACTACAGCTGCACTGACTATATACGACATGGCAAAAGCAGTGGAAAAATCAATGCTTATAACCAACGTACGTCTAGCGAAGAAACGCGGTGGACAGAGTGGAGATGTAACAAACATATAACACCAGTCATAACAGGAACACATTTATACATAATATGAAAATATCAGTTCTTCTCTTTGCCAGTATCAAGGAACATGCAGGAACCAACATAATGTCTTTTGATATTGAAGACAAATCCACAGTTGCAGACCTCAAGCAGGAGATAGCAAATCATCTCCCTGCATTGAAAGATTTGCTCCCTACTGCCCTTGTGTCAATCAATCATGAGTTTGCCTTTCCAGAAGACAAAGTACCACCAGATGCTGAGATTGCCATATTTCCGCCCGTATCGGGTGGGCAGGAAAAACCTACCATCATAGCAATTAAACCCGAACACTTCAGTATTGACGAAATTATATCTAACATTGTTGGTCCATCCACTGGAGCTATGTGTATATTTTCCGGTATAGTAAGAGCTCAGAATGATTGTGTAGAGATTAATGACAACATTAATATGGTAGAACAACTGGAATATGAAGCATATTCTCCCATGGCCGAAACTAAGATGTACCAGGTAGCATCGGAAGTACGATCTCGATGGCCCAACATATATGGTATTGCCATATTTCAACGCATAGGAAATTTAGAACCTGGCCAGCAAACGGTCATGATTGCCTGTACGAGTGCTCACAGAGACTCAGGAATTTTCGAAGCGGCTCGTTACGGTATTGACAGGCTAAAAGAAATCGTTCCTATATGGAAGAAAGAAATTAGCAATAAAGACTCGACATGGTTAAGCGGAACTTACCAACCCGACAAAAACGACACCAAACAAATATACTAATCTTACAGGAAGATAATGAATACATTTTCACAAAAATGGTTTTATCAAAACCCCGGCATCATACCCCATAATATTGCAGAGACTGTACGACAATCACTATGGTCATCTGGTTTATATTCGATATGGCTTGATGCTGTAAACACAAGTGCACCTTACAAATTAATTGGTCACCATAGTAACGCAAGCCTAGAGTTAGAGTGGCAGCCTTCTCAATGGCTACGATTACGTTCAGAGAAAGATATTGTAAGCCTTAGAAATCACCTGTCTTGGCTATTAGGATTTGAGTCCAACTTACAATTCACAGATCATATGAATTGGCAAGTACATGAATGGCATCTTCAGGAATTCGATGAGCGCTGGAGGGAAATTTCAGGCAATCCAATGTATAGCTCACCAATGCGGTTCGATTAACCAAGACTTGCGAGAAATATTTGGATACCATGTACGATGCAGCGCACGATATTGCAATACTAAAAGCTATCCTATATGATTTTGTTCCTTTCATACAATCCGATATAGTATTCTGGCAACTATCGAAGCCTGGTCCATTTCTAAATCGTTACCCAAAATTAACTGTAGCTGGAATTCTATTTTGCGTACGTAAGCTAACAATGGTAGAGTGTGAAATGGAGCACAAAATGCAGGATGAGAAAAATAAGTTAGTTGAAAGATTGTGCGACCATCTTAGCCAATGGCATGCAAATGTTGAACGAAAAGCACTTGTCGAAACACTAGGAAGATTAACATCGTGGGAAATATACATCGACGAGTGTCTTGAAGATGCAAGTGACTGTTCACAGCATTATCTAGAGGAAGTTTATGGTCGTGTGTATATCCACTTGCTGCTGGATATACTGGGTGATACAAACGAGATTAACGAAATTCGTACTAGAATTAACAAGTGTGATGATAATTTGTACAGAATGTTCAATAGGGGACAATTCATATGGGAGAAAGATCTGCAAATTGCTTTTCCACCCAAAGAGCAATGGTATTTATATGGTAGGCCAAGAATCACTTGTTAAGGCTATAGTAAATTAGCTCTATTTCGCATAATGCACAGCTCTAGTCTCCCTAATTACAGTTACTTTTATTTGACCAGGATACTGCAAATCATTCTCAGCTTTATTAGCCACTTCTTTTGCAATCTTGATTGCTTCAAGATCATCAACCTTGTCAGGACTCACTATTATACGAACCTCACGACCAGCTTGTAAGGCAAATGCTTCTTTAACTCCTTCAGCTGAACTAGCAATCTCTTCTAAAGAACGTATCCTCTTAACATATTGTTCAAAATTTTCACGACGAGCGCCAGGTCGCGATCCTGAAATGGCATCTGCCACTTCAACAATTGTCGCCTCGACACTCTCCTGTTCCACCTCATGATGATGTGCAGCTACAGCATTACATATTTCCGGTGAGATGCCGTAACGACGACAAATTTCCGCACCAATGGCAGCATGCGTACCTTCAACCTCATGGTCTATAGCTTTTCCTATATCGTGCAGCAAACCTCCAGCTTTTGATATACCCACATCTGCCCCTACCTCAGCCGCAATCACTCCAGCGATGAGTGCAGTTTCGACAGCATGAGAATGCTGATCCTGACCATAAGAAGTCCGGAATTTAAGCTTACCTAGCAAACGCACTATTTGCACATCTAGGCCGGGCACTCCAGCATCATAAGCAGCGTTTTCACCTTCTTCTTTTATAATGGCTTCTACTGCTTCACGAGATTCACCAACAACCTTTTCAATTTGAGCTGGATGAATACGTCCATCCAAAATTAGTTTGCTAAGAGCACGACGTGCTACCTCTCTACGTACTGGATCAAATGATGCAACCATAACTGAATCCGGAGCTCCATCTACAACAACATCTACTCCAGCAACTTGCTCAAAAGACCTTATGTTGCGCCCATTACGACCGATTATTCGACCTTTGATATCATCTGAAGGTATAGGTACTGTAGTAGTAGAATGCTCAGAAACCTGGTCGCTTGATACGCGTTGCATTGCTAACACAAGTAATTTCCGAGCTCTGTTTTCACTTTCGGATTTGGCTTCTTTTTCTATACTCCTAATCATACGAGCCATATCATCGCGAGATTCCTTTTCGGTTGCACGCATTAACTCATCTTTTGCCTCACTTTTTGTAAGGCCTGCAATCCGCTGTAATTCCTGTGCTTGTTCCTGTAGTTTGTTGTCAATTTCTTGATCTTTTTGTTCCACATCAGATTTATATTTGTTCAATTCTTTCTCGCGCTTATTAAGATCAGAAGAGTGTCGATCAATTTTAGTCCGACGCTGTTCCATACGTCGTTCCTCATCAGAAACTCGTTTTCTACGCTCGAAAAGTTCTTTGTCCATAACCTCACGTTTAGTATGCAACTCTTCCTTAGCACCTAATTCCAGATCGCGAATCTTTTGACTGTAATCGGCATCCAATGCTTCTTGAGCCAATTGATGTTTTCTGTCCAATAATTTTTTCTGATAACGGTTTACGGCTAATATAATAATCAAGCCTATTAGCATAGTGATCAAAACAACTGTCATGATATCGGGTCTCATTATTTAATCCTCACCATTTCGTTTTGATTGAACAA
>CAJWIA010000064.1 GCA_913040765.1 uncultured Anaerolineales bacterium
TGTAACCGTTCCATGTGTTGTTGATCCCAAAAGCTTGTGCTATTTT
Source organism: uncultured Anaerolineales bacterium (assembly GCA_913040765.1). Classification (GTDB taxonomy): domain Bacteria; phylum Chloroflexota; class Anaerolineae; order Anaerolineales; family UBA11657; genus UBA11657. Next base: position 47 of record CAJWIA010000064.1, read on the forward strand.
CGCGGGACTGTTAGTCAAATCAGACACTGCTTTATTGCGCCTTCCTTGCATAATATTAATGCCGGTTCTTGGAAAAAGGGACCTTATTAAGATTGCAGCTGGAAAACCTTTAGACTCAGTCACTAAATTTAGCATCCAGTGCATACCATAAATCAGGTAGATGTATAAAGTTCCAGGTTCACCATAAAGCATTTTTGTGCGCTCGGTTATACCAACGCTGGCATGACAAGCTAAGTCGGTTTCTCCTATGTAACACTCTACTTCAGTAATTGTGCCCGATGTACTTCTACCATCCGATTCTATTCTTACCAACTTCTTTCCTAGACACTCCCTAGCAACAGTGAGTGTTGGCCTCAAAAAAAAACTACTCGGGAGTTTTGACATGTTTGTATATTAGAATAATCGTTGCTTATAGCGTTGATCAATAGCAACAGTGCGTTTTAGACCTTCTAATAATGATGTGCGTGGTTGGTACTTGAGCTTCTTTGTTGCTTGGCTGATATCTGCACACATTTCTCTTACTCCGCCGGATTCACTGTTGTTATAAATAGGGTCTAACTCAATGCTCATTGTTTCGTTTATTGCTTCAACCATATTAATTAAGCTGGATGCGTTACCGCTGCCTATGTTTATAACACTGTGATTAATGGTGTTTGCTGTTGCTGCTGTGCTGAGAGCATCAATTACATCGGAAATATATACGTAGTCACGCGTCTGTTTACCGCTACCATATATTACGATTGATTCGCCACTAACAGCACATTTGAGAAATCGCGAAACTACCGGTGGATGTGAAGCGGGCAGTGGTTGTCCTGGCCCATATGTGTTAAATATTCGCAGCGCGACAGTTTCGAGACCCCATAGCGTGCCTATGGTGCGTACATAATATTCAGCTGATAATTTACTAACTGCATAAGGAGAATCAGGGTTAGGTATCATGTGCTCGCTCAATGGCTGAGTTGATTGCTCACCATAGACTGCTCCGGATGATGCCAGCACTACTCTTTTGACACCTGCGTCTCTCATTGCCTCCATTACACTTACAGTGCCGCCTACGTTGACTGCATTGTATTCTCGTGGATACAAAACTGATTGTGGCACTGATACGCGGGCAGCTAGATGATATACACATTCTACGTCTTGTAGAAGTGTCCATAATTTTGGGCGATCGTTTATATCTCCACGCGTGAAGAGTATTTTATCATCGAGACGTTCTATTTCTCCAGCACTAAGGTCATCTATTACACGTACTTCATGACCCTCGCCAGAAAGGCGGTTAGCAAGCGCGCTGCCGAGAAAGCCGGCCCCACCGGTTATTAAAAATATCAAATCCACTTCACCTAATCTAGAATATCCACCAAATACGGTATAAGAATTATAGCATGAGCTTACTCGCAATCACTAATTACGATACAATATCATGTGAGATGTGTAGTGAATTTGACTATGAGTCTCGTGGTGTTAATAGTCAAATGATATCGCAATAACAATATCAAGATTGGGGTATATGTGTCATGAATAAGGTGTCAAATAGTGAACGAGAGGTTACTGGAATTTTGTTTATATGTATGGGAAATATATGTCGTAGTCCACTTGCAGAGGGTATATTCCAACATAAACTGAGTGAATGTGGTTTGCAGGATCAATATATTGTTGATTCGGCAGGTACTGGTGACTGGCATGCGGGTGACCTTGCTGATCCGCGTATGCGTGCTACTGCTCTCCGACATGGGATCGATTTGAAGAGTAGAGCACGTCAGGTCAATACGAGCGACTTTGTAAGATTTGATATGTTATTGGCCATGGATCGCAACAATTATTTGCATCTCTCAGATATGGCTCAAGATGAAGGTCAAAAAGAACGTGTTCATATGATGCGTGCTTTTGATTCAGATGCAAAGCAAGATCTTGATGTACCAGACCCATATTTTGGTGGTGACAAAGGATTTGAGGATGTTTTTCACATGTTGAACCGTTCATGTGAAAAACTTTTGAATTTTCTCGAAAATAAATGAACATCCCTCAAGGCGCATTGCAATATATAAGTACTTCTGATTGGGGCTCCGTTGTTGCTGTTGAATCGCTTCAAGGAGGAAGTATCAATTCTGTGTATTTGTTAGAGACAGACTTCGGACCTCCATCTTTGTTAAAAACTAACTCCAAATGCCCTAAACATATGTTTGCTAGGGAATGCGACGGTTTGTATGCCTTGGCTCTTGCTGGAGGCCTAAGAATCCCTGAGGTGTATAAGTATGGAGATGATTGGTTGCTTATGGAGTACATTCCGCACAGTAATCCAGCATCGAATTATTGGTCTACTCTGGGTGAAGGACTAGCACAAATACACTTGACCGTCGAAGACAGATTTGGTTTTCCGGAGGATAATTTCATCGGTAACACTATTCAGTTAAATTCTTGGACTGAGGATGGGCATGTATTTTTTGCCGAACACCGTTTGCGGTTTCAAGGAGATATGGCTCGTGGCAAAGGTTTGCTGCATGAAGAGGATGGCAAGCTGTTAGATCGGATTGCCTACCGGTTAACTGATTTTGTTCCATCTCAGCCTGCAAGTCTAATCCATGGTGATCTGTGGTCAGGAAACATAATTTCCGGACCAGGTGGTATGCCAGCACTGGTCGATCCTGCTGCCCATTTTGGTTGGGCTGAGGCTGAACTAGCCATGACTAGTCTTTTTGGCCAATTTGATTCTGAGGCTTACATTGCATATGAAAGGATTCGACCACTTGTCCCTGGATATCGCGATAGAATTGACATTTACAACTTATACCATTTGCTGAATCATTTAAATATCTTTGGCAAGACTTATTTGTCGCGTGTACAGACAATATTAAGGAAATATGGCTAATATGCTTAAATCTTGTTCATTAGGAAGGGAGCACAAAATCTTGACCAATTATTATCCGGACATCTACAGGGCTATTTGGGTCACTAATATCAATAATATGTGTTGGCTGTACCTTAAAGTGTTCAGCCAACCATCGCGTAGTATAGTAACTGCCTGAGTAATCATAGATAATAGTATTTTGGTAGTTAAACTGGTCGGCGTTTCCTACACTAATAACGCTGAACCCTTGTTCTTTAAGGTATTCCGATGTCATACTTGCAATACCGTCACGAGCGGAACCATTTTGTATGTCTATCGTAGCAACTTCATCAAGCGCCAAAATATTGGTGTCTATTGTTGACTTGATATAAGGTGCTGGTTTGTAGAACATCTGCTCACGCAGTTTTCTAAATGCTTGGCTATCTAGCAGCACAACTTGTGCACCTTCTGAGGTTGTGAATTCATTCATGAGATAATCGCCGTTGATCACTTCTGACTGAATACTTTCTCTATCTATTTCACTAACAAGACCTATTAGATCCACTAATTGTTCTAGCGTCAAATCGGTGTCATAACTGCCGGACAGTGTCGAATACAATTTGGGTGCTCGGATAATCAATCGGGGCATCATTTGCGTACTGATAATCTTATCTTTCACTGCTAATAGTACTTGTTGTTGTCTGGCCGCACGGTCAAAATCGCCTCCAAATGTAGCTCTAGTACGTGCATACTTTAACGCCAATGTGCCATCCATATGTGTTGCACCGCGCGAAATATATAAGGGATCGTAACCATCACAACAGTCTGGGTACCGTGGATCGTCAATATCTTGTGGTACGTCGATGTCTATACCATTTATTTCGTCTATGAGAGTCTCAAAAGCTGTGAAATTGATTCGGATGTAGTTGTCAACTCGTACTCCAAGGTTTACAGCTATTGTCTCCATAGCAAGGTTAGGCCCGCCACCAGGTAGTCTATACGCGTCACCTTTGAAATTTGCTGTGTTAATACGATCTCTAGCCTCAAATCCGGGAATATTTACCCATAAATCTCTAGGTATCGAGAGCATACCCACTTTTTTGCCTACAGTGTCTATTGTGATTAGCATCATTGTGTCAGTTCGGAATGCTCGTTCCTGTTCCATTCCCTGCCTTTTGTCAATGCCCATTAGTAGAATGGTGGTACGAAGTCCGTCCGAGGTATTCGTTGTATTAGTATCACTTACCTCGGTTTCAATCAATTCATTTTCATTATCTGTGTTGGTTTTCAAGTTCCCGACTGGTACCTTGGTCAAAGTGTCTATGTTATTCTCTATAGCTCTAGATATGGTAGTGTTACTATCACGGTTGGTAGCCCACTGTTTTGCGGTAACATATACCATGTAACTGGCAAATGCTGCGGCTAAAGCGAAAAAGATCAACAAACCAGCCGTTGCCCAAGCTGGAAGCACATTTGATTGAGTGGAGGCAGGTTTGTTGTTGGGTTTTGTCATCTGTTTACGTGTTAGCCTAAGAAAAAATGGTGAGCAAGTCAATAGTATAGCATGCAGTGAACTGGGTTGATAGATTCCACAAATTGCCACTAATGATTTTATGTTATTCAAATGTTGATGTTTGTGTTACATTATAGTTGGCAAACTTGTGCAATTGGGTTGCAAAAGATGTTCCAAGCAATTGAATTGTGGAGGCAATGTAAAATATCTGATAGATGATGTTGCTATATCCATGCTTGTTTAAATATTAAGCATGGATATAAAGATATATGGTGTATAGTCTATACAAATTTAACTGTTAAACCGACACTTTGTACTGAATATGTATAAAATTTCCTATCGTCCTATTTTTGTGATGCTGATCAGTTTTGCATTAGCATTAATATTTGTTGAGTTGCTTACACGTACAGTTTATCCAGTACCTCTAGTGAAAGAGTATGGTAGCAACATATCTGATCAGTATCTGCCATACAAGCCGAAGCCTTTGAGTAGAATTACTGGAACTGCTGTAAGTCAAGAATATGAATACAACTATGAGCATAACAGTTTTGGATTTAGGGATGTGGAACATACATTGCGCAAAGACAAAGGTGTATTTAGGATACTTGGCTTGGGAGATAGTTTTACGTATGGGGTTGGTGTTGAAATAGAGCAGACATATCTATTTATTCTAGAAACGATGCTGAATGATGTATCTCCAGAACGTGATAAGGTAGAGATAGTTAAGGCTGGAATACCGCGCTTCTATCCGCATACTCAACGAATTCTATTGGAGCACTACGGAAGACATTATGAGCCTGATCTAATAATAATAGGCTTTGCGCCCAATGATGTCATAGACACACATTATGGTCTGGATGCAGTGGTGCTTGATAAATCCGGGTACTTGAAAACCAGAGTAGCTAATGATATGGGGGAATTAGGTGAATTTCTTTACAAAAACTCCCATTTCTTGAGGCTTGTATTAAGAAGAATTACATCATACCGAATGTCTCAGATTTACAATCCCAAATGGGAGGAAGTATTTGTGGAGAATGGACATCATGAGGATGATTGGGATGCAATAGAGAATGAGTATAGTAAGATAGTTGAGATTGCTAATAGCATAGGAGCAAATGTGCTCATAGTTCACATTCCTGGGAAGGGTCCGTGGAATACGAATCATTATTATCCTTCCGAAAGATTGTCGATCTGGGCAAAGTCTAATAATGTTGGGTTTGTCGACGTGCTACCTGCAATGATTGTTGAATCCTCTAGGGAAGACTTGTACTATCATATAGACGGACACGCAAATCATTTGGGGCATGAGGTTATAGCACAGCAGATCTATGATTATCTAATTACCACTGCTGACGTCCAATGAGTCAATGTTACCAAGTTTTGTAACTTGCTTATTGCATGTACTAAAGTGATGTCTACAGCAGCGCATCAATACAATGCTCAAGAATACAGTTTGATAAATCTAAGTTTGCAGGCAGGTACCATCTTTCAGTGTCCTTCATAGCTTCTTGCGGGATTAAGCCGACAATTTCAGAGTCATATATCTCAACACCATATTTGGTGGCCTCTTTTTCAATAGCATCAACGACTACTACAATTGGGGTCATAGAATAGTTTGTGATATTGTTGGCTACTTGAGCTAGTTCATCCACAATTATTCCAATACTTTGTACACCGTCCAATCCGCCTGAAGACTGACGGATTGCTTTCGCTATGTTCTGTGCTATGAGCACATCGTTTGTTGATAGATTAATGTTGAATGCTATTAAAGGTGTGCGCGCTCCTACTGCCGTGGCACCGGATGAGCCTAGGTGTTTAGGACCATAATCAGGATAACGTTCAGGGTCAACAGATATACTTTTTCTGAGGCCTTCATATCCTCCACTTCGGAGGTTTGCGAGTTTCGACCTAGTGATATTAATAGCTGCTTCCCCGTAAAGATAGACTGGAATATTCAATTCGTCTCCAACTTTATTTCCCAGGTCCGCAGCCATTTGTATGCAAGTCTCCATGGATACTCCACTAAGTGGAACGAATGGTACTACATCTGTTGCCCCTATTCTGGGGTGTACGCCATCATGTTGTTTTATATCTATCAATGTAGAAGCAGCTGAAACTGCTTGGAATGCAGCTTGTGCTACTGATGCAGGAGGCCCTACAAATGTTATTACAGTGCGGTTGTGGTATGGATCTATGTGTCGGTCAAGTATGGTTGCTTGTGGGACTTTAGCTATTGAATCCGTTATGGCGTCAATTACGTTGATACGCCTTCCTTCGGAGAAGTTGGGTATGCATTCTACAAGAGTTCTATTCATTCCATAAATGATTGTAACATGTCTGATTAGTTTGTCCTACAATAGTCTTATTTTGTAGTAACGTGATAATTAGTCTGAGACTTTTGCTCATATTATCATGTATGTTTTCTTGAATCGTATACAATTTCATGACAAACTAGTCTTGCATCATTAAACGACCAAACAGGTGAAAAAATGACAGAGTACATATCTTTAGAACAAATCAAAAAAACATCTGATCTAATTCAGGCGCAATCTGCACACCGTCCCAAAATCGGCATGATACTTGGTTCGGGATTAGGGTTGCTTGCAGATGAAGTAGAAAATGCAGATTATATTGAGTATTCTCAAATTCCGTATTGGCCGGAATCGACGGTAGAAGGACATTCTGGCCAATTAGTGATTGGTCATTTAGAAGGACAAAGTGTGGTGGTGATGCAGGGTAGAGCTCATTATTATGAAGGCTATAGTATGGCTCAAATTGGACTGCCAGTTCGTGTAATGAAATTGCTTGGTGTTGAGACATTGTTTGTAACTAACGCGGCTGGAGGAGTTAATCCTGAGTTTGCTCCTGGAGATTTGATGTTGATAACTGACCATATCAATTTAATCGGAATGGGCGGTTTAAGTCCATTACGGGGACAAAACATCGATTCTCTAGGACCGCGATTTCCAGATATGATGAATGCATATGACGATGTTTTACGCGATATTGCCATGCGTATATCGATTGATTTGGATTTAGAGTTAAGGCAGGGGGTTTATGCATCTCTAGCAGGTCCTAATTTTGAGACCCCAGCAGATCTA
>CAJWIA010000065.1 GCA_913040765.1 uncultured Anaerolineales bacterium
ATGAGGGTGCAATGTGATCACATTGCACCCTCATATTCTCTGACAAATTGTCCTATATATCAGCAGTTAATACATTTGCTCTTAGGCTTCTGTTGGCGGTTTGAATATCAGGAAAATAGCATTCAACAAAATACCCATTACCGCAGCGGTAGCAATAGCTGGAAGTCCTTGAGGAAATATACCTTGTAAGAATGAGATCGGTAAGAAGCCACCTTCATATCCAATATTACCTCCGATACCAACCACCATTATTACAGCACCTACCGCTAGATTGCGAGGCACAAACATGTTGACTTTATGTTCCTGCATTAGAGCAATGCCTTGCATACCAACTACACCAAACAAGTAAATCGCCAGTCCACCAGTCACTGCCAGTGGCACTGATTGTACTAATCCTGCCAGCTTTCCTACAAACCCTAGCAACACTGCTATTACTCCAGCTGCAATCAATGCTGGCCCTGAGTAATTGCGTGTAATTGCCATGAGTGAGTTGTTCTCACCGTAGTTTGTACCAGCAGTTGCACCGGTTAAGCCCTTCAAGAAATCGTCGATGCCATCAAGTATAAGATTGAAACCAACATACTCTGCCAAATTTGATTTCTCTCTACCTGCCTCTTCAGCTGTACGGTCCACGTAAAGGCCAATCTGATATAGATGAGCCGTCGATTCAGGTATGGTCGCAATAGCCATAATTGCGATACTGAAGATTGCAGTACTTACCATAGCACCACTAAAAATTGGAAATGTAAAGTGTGGGACCTGGAACAACGGTGCAGCAGCAACCGCACCCATATTAAACGACCCTGGTTCGATAACAGCAGATATCAGACAACCACCAACCGCTCCAAGAAGTATAGGTAACATTCCAACAAACCCCTTACCCTGCATATACACTGAAAGTAATACAGTAATCAACAAAGTAAGCAAAGCTACGCCCCAGTTAGCCGAAGCCATACCAAGAGCGGCCATTGCCAGGCCAAAGCCTATGATAGCCGCTACAGAGCCGGTTACCACAGGAGGCAAAACCTTATCAAGCTGGTCTTTACCTACAGCCCTGATAATCATGCCTATAATTATGTTCAAAACTCCAGTAACAACAATACCTGCCTGCATTGTGCTGATGACATTATCAGGTACAGGCACACCAAACTCCGGAAGACCCCCTGTCATTGCAGTAACAATTGCTAGATATGCAGCAATATAACTGAAGCTCGATCCATAAAATAGCGGAATAAAAGTACCAAGCCTCCATTTAGACAGTAGCAACGCAACTACTGTACCAACTCCGGAAACTACTAAAACTGTACCAACATGGAACCCTGTGAGAGCTGCCACAAGTATTGTGGCAGGAAACATAGTCAGCACGTGTTGGAAACCAAGCAAAACCAACTCACCAAACGGAGGAACATCGTTCGGGAGATATGTCTTGACAGAATTTGTCATTATTTGCCTCCTTATTAGATTATAAATATTATTATCTGGCCTTAAAAAACATACTGCTCACAACTATTAAGTAAACACCACAATTAAGTAAAAGTTGCGCAGTTCGGTACATTACTCAATATTTAGTTGATACTACTTCGAGGAACTCAGACCCCACAATGTTTTCTAGATAAGTAGGATATTACTGCACAAGCTCACCACTTTCTGCAATTATGCGACCATGATTAATGACATATTTTGGTGCACGATGAAATCTGAGAGATTCAATTGTAGTAGGAACATCCAGCACAACCAATGAAGCTGTAGAGCCTACTTCTAGTTTGTGTGTTATCAAACCCATAGCTTTAGCAGCGCTAGTAGTAATCATGTCATACAAGCAATCCATATCTACTTTGGTAGTCATCCACAACAAATGAGACGCTAGAAACGCCACTTCCAACATATTGTTCTGACCATATGGATAATAGGCATCGCTAATGTCATCTTGCCCCAGACATACTAACACTTCTTTTTCAAGCAGGTCCTTTACACGAACATGCAAAGGACCGGTATGTGGATCAGTTACTATGCCAATACTATTATCCTTTAAAAGTTTGACTAAATCACTATGGTAACTATCTGGATACAGAGCCATAGCTCTAGCATGATGTGCTAAAACACGACCTTCCCAACCAACCTTCTTAGTAGTCATAGCTAACATTTCCAATGTACGTAATTTCGCATCACCAACATCATCAACCAACATACTTACTGGAGCATCAAATTGAGTTGCGACAGAAAACATTGCATCTATATGACTTTGGGCATCGGCGTCACTATGTTCAATCCAGGGAATTCCACCGACCACGTCTGCTCCCATTGACATAGCCTCATGAACCAATATATCAGCGCCTGGCTCCTTAACAACTCCATCTTGCGGAAATGCCACCACCTGAATGTCAACAATACTGCGAAATTCCTCTTTCAACTCAAGTAGAGCAACGACCCCTTCTAATCTGGCCTTATTGTCAACATCCGCAAATGCGCGAATGTGGGTATTGCCGTGTGCCGCGGCCCAGCGCAGAGCAATCCGAACATTTTCAACGATCCAAGATCGATCATATTGTGTTTTTACCCTTGAAGCCAGCTCGATAGCTGCAGCTGCTGCTGCCATTTGATTCTGATGATATTTCTCAAGCGCCAGCTCATCTAATCGATCTAATGTAAATACCTTATCTAAGTGCAGATGAGGATTCACGAAAGATTCAGTCACAAGATTGCTTTCAGCATCAAGCTCCACTTCGGCAACAGCCACATCACTTTTTGATATTGATGCAATTTTCCCATCCGTTATACCAATATGGTATACACCATCTGGTTTACGCCTTAAACGCGCATTTTTTATAGCTAGATCAAGTTTAGTTCTCATAATATAGGTCTCCTAAGCCAAAACTTACATGATCGCTCAAACAATCAATTGATAGCAAAAAACCTGTCAAAGCATCAGCACCAGATGTATGTCCAAGTGACAAAATATCCATACATGCCCGGGTCACATCTGTAACATTTTCTTTGCATAGAACATCTACAAGCGCATGCCAGTTCTCGGAAGCATGTCCATTAGCTGACTGTTGCAACATGGCACCGGATAACATAGTCGTACGAGATGAAGCGGCATCTGCAATGGTACGTGACCACCGTGCAGCATCCTTTTGATCAAATATAGCCCACAATGCATACATAACACCTATTAAAAAATCGTCGCCAGCCGGCGTCAAGCCAACACCTAATCCTGCCATATTTGCAGCACCCACATATATCTCTTGTATATTGCCGCTAACAATTCCTCGATATAATTGTTGAGCAGATTCAGCTACCTTGGTACATACATACCCCATATTTTCCTTAGTTGAACATAATATTATACTGACGCTGCCATCCGAAGCATTGTTCTGTACAGTCAAATACAAATCCCGGATATTTTTTCGAAAATGATGTGGGCGTTCCTTAGGATAATCCCAATCTAGACGAGCAGACCAGAGTGTAGCTTCACTAAAATCGATTGTTGTCGTATTGACAGTCAAACTGTTTTTACCAACAACAACCGGAGCACCAACAGATAACATTTGTTCTAAACTAAGCGGCAATTCCTCAAGCACAATCGTAAACGGACCGTTCCCGATTGTATTATGAACAATAGCAATAAATCTACCTTGTTCGTCTATCAAATTGCATGCTCGCTCAAAACTTGAAAATACGTGAGCACTGTTGTTGCTTGATAGCCATTCTGCCGCTCCAGCAGAATACGACTGGGATAACAATTGCATCTTATTTCGCAGCTTCAACAATTTCCCAAAGCATGCTAGGACTCAGTGGAATTTCTGTGATCTCTGCTTCTGAATCGAACAATGCGTCCTCAATCGCTTGCGCAAAAAGTGCGCCAACGGGAATTGCTCCAGCCTCTCCTGCACCCTTAATGCCCATTGGATTCAACGGAGATGGAGTAGTAACATGATCTGATTCAATGTTCGGAACATCTAATGCAGTGGGAAGAAGATAATCCATAAATGAAGCATTAAGCAATTGACCATTTTCGTCAAACATTAATTTCTCGTAGAATGCATTACCAATACCTTGAGCCACCCCACCCTGAATCTGACCTTCTAAAATCATAGGATTAATCACTTCTCCACAGTCATGAACCACCACATATTTCTTTATATCAACCAACATTGTTTCAGGGTCGACTTCAACAATCATGGCATGGATACCATTAGCAGTAGCGCCTCGTTCTGGACCAAAGTAATTGGTTGCCTCTAAACCTGGTTCAGTGCCCGGCTTGACAGCACCGCGCATGGGGTTTGCTCTTCTTGCTAGCTCTCCTAGACCTATACTCCTCTCGTGATCTGATTGTACCCTTGCTACTCCACCTACTAATTCCACTACCTCTTCCTCAGCCTCCAAAGCGTCGACTGCCATCCTTAGTGCTTTAGCCCGAACATCACGCGCGGCCTCATTAAACGCATTTCCCGCAACCACAGCACCACGACTCGCAAATGTCCCAGCACCCCAATAAAACTGATCAGTATCACCAGTAACTATATCTACATCTGACACATCCACACCTAGCTGGTCAGCAACTATTTGCGCAAAACTTGTCAAATGGCCTTGGCCTTGAGTACCGACACCTGTTACCGCGGTCACTTTACCACTAGCTTGGACCTGCACTCGTGCTCCTTCATATGGCCCAATACCTGTGCCTTCCACATAAGCAACAATGCCTAAACCCACATAACGTCCTTCAGATTGCAAAGCCGGCTGTGTCTCTTTGATAAATTTTTCATAATCTATCATGTCCAGCGCCCTCTTCATTGATGGATCATAGTTCCCACTATCATAGATCAAGGGGGCAAAATCCTGATAGATAATCTCATTGTTATATGGGAACTGGTCAGGCTCAATAAAATTTCTGCGACGTATGTCGGCTCTGTCAATTCCCATTTTACGTGCCGCTATATCTAACAATCTCTCCATCACAAATACGCCATGTTGCCTACCAGCACCTCGATATGGTGTCACAATTGGAAAATTAGTAAAAACAGCATCGAATTCGCTATAATAGTTTGGGATGTGATACGGACCTAGTAAGGTGCATTGGCTGTTTATTGGAACAGTTAATCCATAGGGTGCATATGCGCCGGCATCATGCAAAAACTTATCCCATACTCCAAGAATAAGCCCGCTTTTGTCCATAGCTATTTCAGCTGTATGTATCTGGCTCCGTTCCTGAGTGGTAGCAAAAAAGTTTTCTGATCGATCTTCTATCCATTTGATCGGACGCCCTATTTTCATGGCAGCCCATGGTATTAACACTTCTTCCTGATAAAACATCATGATTTTGGGACCAAATCCACCTCCTATAAAAGGAGCAATGACGCGCACCTGATTCTCTGAAAGCTGGAGCATTTCCGCTAGACCATTACGAATGGGTATGGGAGCCTGAGTAGTATCCCAGACCGTCAGGCGCTGAGCTCGCCTATCCCAACTTGCCACAATACCACGGTTCTCCATAGCTGCCGCTGCACCATGATCATAGACAAACTCACGCTTTAACACACAAGCTGCTTTCTTTTTGGTCTCAAAATAATCGCCTTTTGTCTGCACCACATGTGCGCACAGATTACTATTTAAGTCGTCATGTACAAGTGCACAATCTGCTTCCAAAGCAGTACTCAGGTCCGCAACCACAGAAAGTGGTTCATAATCGATATATATATCCTGCAAAGCATCCTCAGCTATATAACGACTTTCAGCTAAGACCATTACCAGTGGCTCGCCCACAAACCTTACTTTTTCTTTTGCCAAGGGAACTTGTGTCCGCTGATTAAACACAATACCGTCTATAGGTGGAGGTGGTACCAACAAAGGCCCAGGCTTCCAGTAATCACCCAAATCTGCTGCAGTATACACTGCAACAACTCCTTCGCGCTGTAATGCCTTTGAAACATCGATGTTCACAATTCGCGCGTGAGCATAAGTGCTTCGCACAAACGCTGCATGTAACATTTCAGGCAGTTGCACATCGTCTACAAATAACGCCTGACCAGTTAATAGTTGAGGATCTTCATTGCGTCGAATAGGTTGTCCGAAAAACCGATTAGAACCCATCAGATTTACCTCTTGTCACTCCTTAAAAGCCACAAATCGACCCCAGCATGAAGCCAACTCCATTCCTTTTTGCACAAAACATCCGATAAAATATCGGCCACTTTCCATATTTGCTAATGCACCACCCAAATTTTCAGCATGAACAATACCTTTAGGAAACAAGTTGAGATGCATATCCTGATAATATTGATCTAAAGGATACATTTCATCCCAATCTTTCCCAAATCGTTCGTTAAGTTTCTTTTCTGCTTCTTCAAAAGTCTTTGGATGAAATACTCTTTGGATAGTATTCATAGGATGTTCCATGGCTACATTATCTATACCCAGCCATTTGATTTTCTTTTCGACACACCAATCAGCAAAATCCGGAGATGGGCCAGGATGTTTGATCATATAACGAAACTCATTAGAGTCTGGGCTATTCCAACCATACTTGTAATACCCAGTCTTTATGATAAGAATGTCGTTCTCATGCACATCTACAACTTCCTCTATCATCTCAGGAGTATACACACTAGAATCACTAACCTGATCGGAAATATCTGCCACAGCTCCCGGACCAACCCAATAGTCCAAAGGGGTTTCGCCTATACTTCTACCACTGATGCTAAAATGTTTTTCACCGTCCATGTGAGTAGCTAGATGAAAGCTGGCCCGACAATTCGCATTGTTTCGACCCATGCCAAAGTTGTGACCTCCAACACGCTTAGTGTAATCAATACTTAAGGGTATGTAATTCGCCCATTGAGGAGTCTGTACACTAAACGGCAAGGTCATATCCAACATCTCAGCAGTTTCCATAGCAGCAAAGAAGTTGGATGATTCCATTCCATCAGGCGGCAATATAGCCACTGCACGTGACCACGCTGATTCAACCTCCATAAACGGCAATGGCTGTACCATTACCCAAGCACGCTGATTGCCAATTTCATTGATTTGCCCACCAAGAGACTCAGCCAATAACATGCCTGATTTTGGCATAGTGACATGTGTTAAATCATAGTACCAATCCTGAGGAAACAGTTCATCCCAATCTTTACCGTATGTTTCTTGTGTCATAGTTTGTGCTTTTTCAAATTCTCGTTCATGCATATAACGCAAGTTTGTATTCATAGGGTGTTCTGCACATCCGCAATCCACACCGATCAACTTTATATTCATATCCATCGCCCAATCAAAGAATTCTGGCGAAGGACCAGGATGACGAAGATAATACCCAAATTCTTTGCTTTCTATCCCGCCTTGAGCCGAATCGTTAAGCACATCAGGTTGGTCATAACCATATTTGTGATAACCTGTATTTATTATCAAAATGTCGCCCGATTTCACTTCCACTCGACTAGTAATCATT
>CAJWIA010000066.1 GCA_913040765.1 uncultured Anaerolineales bacterium
GTAAGGCACATGAGCAATCCATGTGTTTTGGATCTATTGAATATCCATGGGATGACCGAATGGCAATGTATGCAGCGGTCGCGGAGCGACTGGGAATGAAAGCTGATTATCCGCCCAATCTTCCTACTAGCGAAGCTGAAAATTAAGGTGACTAATATATTATGGTCATGACATCAATCAGTAACAAACATTTTCAATCAATAACTACATTGTTGTTAGTATTATTGGATGCGGTGTTAATATCATTGGCATATTTGTTTGCCTATCAATTAAGAACTGCTATAGCTTTTCCTACAGAGCCACAAGGACTCGAATCTGTCACTGCATATGGTCGAGTAATTGTTGTGCAAGTTATATGTGTTCAAATAGTTTTCTATCTGAATCGTCTTTATCATGGTACGCGTACTATTGGGCGTGTGGACCGAGCTTATGCTGTATTTAGTGCTGTCTCGATTGGGGCGTTATTTTCTATTGCGTTTTCTACTTTGCTGTTTAAAAATACTGTATTTGAAGTTGATTATTCGAGAACTATAGTAGTTTATGCTTGGGTACTCACGATTGCTCTAGTACTACTAGGGCGTAGTGGTTATAGTGGCATCCTTACAAGGTTGCGTTCACGCGGTATTGGTCTCCAGAGATTGCTAATTGTTGGTACGGGAGACGCAGCTGCTGTAGTAATTCAAAAAGCAACATGGATGCCACATCTAGGATATCAATTGGTAGGTTTAGTTGATGGATCAGAAGACCTGCAAGATTTATTAGGCGTGCCTGTAATAGGGCACTCAAAAGATTTGGCCGATTTAGTCGATAAACATTCAGTTGATGAAGTTATTATCGCTAGACCGGATGCTACTCGAGATGAGCTTTTGAGTCTAATTGTTCGGTGTCAGAGTGGTCATGTGAGTGTCAAAGTCATTCCAGACGTATATGAGATTATGGCAGGTGAGGTTTCTGTAGATGATCTAGGAGGTTTGCCTTTACTTACTGTACGTGATGTCGCTCTCAGAGGTTGGCGACTATCTCTTAAGCGATTGGTTGATTTGCTTATTAGCTCAATTGGTCTTGTATTATTGTCACCCTTAATGATGTTGGTTGCGGCTTTGATTAAGCTTGAATCTGATGGCTCAGTATTCTTTTTCCAGGACCGTGTTGGATTAGATGGTAAGGACTTCAAGATTTTTAAGTTTCGCTCAATGAGGACAAATGCGAGTGAAGAGAGTCAATGGACAGTGGCAGAAGACTCGCGACGCACAGGTCTAGGTAGATTTATTCGACGGTTTTCTATAGATGAATTGCCACAATTGATTAATGTAGTGCTGGGTGATATGAGTCTTGTGGGTCCTCGTCCGGAACAACCGCAGTTCGTTGAACAATTTCAGGCAAGCATACCTAGATATATGGAACGGCATCGTGAGAGAGCAGGTATTACTGGTTGGGCACAAGTCAATGGTTTACGTGGAGATACCTCAATTGAGGATCGAACCAGATATGATTTATGGTATGTCGAAAACTGGTCACTTTGGTTGGATTTCAAGATCATTATTCGCACAGTATTTAAAGTTCTTTCTGGTACTGCATATTAAGTTAGTGAACTTATGACCATCTGTAATTATGTAATTTGTTGGTTAGGTAACATTATTACATTTTTTCACTCCGCTGATAATTTTCATAGTAATTATTGACTATCCTATATTATTAGAATGTTCAGAGTGTTCGTATTTTGTTTTATCCTTGCAAGCCTGAATCTCATATGGTATATTGGCACTCGCAGTTAACTCGGATTTGGTTAGCAAAAAGATCAAATAACAAGTGTATATAGTGTATATATCGATTAGTATGCTAATAAACCAAACAAAATGATTAATTCGATTGCATCATTACATTTCTAAATACGTTATCCTAGTGTTCAACTATTTTCTGTGAGAATGTATTGTTAAGTTAGGAGATAATATTTTATGAGCAACTCGTTTGTGGAATCACCTAGTCTGTTATTCACCTCCGAATCAGTTACAGAAGGACATCCAGATAAGATGTGTGATCAAATTAGCGATGCTGTCCTAGATGCGATCATGGCTGAAGATCCATATGGTAGGGTGGCATGTGAAGCTGCTGTTAAAACAGGGTTTGTTATGTTGCTTGGAGAGATTACTACTACTTGTTATGTGAATTTCAATAAAGTAGTACGGGATGTGGTAAGAGATATAGGTTACAACGGTAGTGATACTGGATTTGATGCCGACACTTGTGGTGTCCAAGTTGCTGTGTCGTCGCAGAGTCCAGATATAGCTCTTGGGGTAGATAAATCGCTGGAAGCGAAATCTGGAAACATAAACTCAGAAGCTGAGATTGAAGCAGTGGGTGCTGGGGATCAAGGGATGATGTTCGGTTTTGCGTGTAATGAGACAGATACATTTATGCCAATGCCGATTCACCTTGCTCACGAGCTTACTAGACGTCTTGCTGAGGTTAGACGTGATGGCTCGCTTGCTTGGTTACGCCCGGACGGTAAAAGTCAGGTGACTGTGGAATATAGTTATGGAAAGCCCAAGAGAATTGATACGGTTCTTATTAGTACTCAACATACTCCGGAAATCTCTCAGGATGATATAAGAAAAGAGATTACTGACCATGTCATCATGCCAGTACTGCCCTCTAACCTCATAGATGATGACCTCAAAGTTATAACTAATCCAACTGGCAAATTTGTTGTGGGTGGTCCAAAGGGTGATGCTGGTCTAACCGGACGTAAAATTATTGTTGACACTTATGGCGGTATGGGTCGGCATGGTGGCGGTGCTTTTAGCGGCAAAGATTGCACTAAAGTAGATCGAAGCGCTTCATATGCAGCTCGTTGGGTTGCTAAGAACGTGGTAGCTGCTGGTTTTGCAGAAAGATGCGAAATCCAATTGGCTTATGCTATTGGTGTTGCTATGCCTTTAAGTATCAATGTGGAGACTTTTGGTACTGGAACTATTGAAGATATCCTTATTAGCCAGTTAATATCAGAAGTGTTTGATTTACGTCCAGGAGCCATTATTCGCGATTTGGATTTACGTAGGCCGATATATCGTCAGACTGCATCCTACGGACATTTTGGTCGAGACGATCTTGATTTACCTTGGGAGCGAACAGACAGAATAGATGCCCTACAGGCATCTGCCGACCGATTGTAAAATATCTTAGTAGTTGGACTCTGTTTCCTCACAACTATTCACAATATGGATTAATTTGAATAGGTACGCAACAGAGATAGAGGATTCTTTTAGCGTCCTTGCGCATCCATTACCGCTACTGCGGACATGTTTACAATTTGATCCACACTGTCTCCAGCCTGTAAGACATGAACTGGAGATCCCATACCTAGCAGAACAGGACCTATGGTAGATGCTCCTGTTAGTTGCTGCAATAACTTGTATGCGATATTTGCAGAGGCGAGACTTGGGAATACTAACACATTAGCATCTTTCACTTGACTGAATGGAAATCTTTCTTCTATCAATTCTGGGGATACCGCTACATCTGCTTGCATTTCACCGTCAATTTTCAAATCGGGACGCCGTTTTTGAACGATTTTTACAGCTCTACGCACCTTTTCTGAAATAGGATGTTGCGAACTTCCGAAGTTTGAGAAGCTTAGCATTGCGACTCGTGGATTAATCTCAAGCGTTTTAGCGAAATCTGCTGCTAGAATTGCAGCTTCAGCTAATGTATTTTCATCAAGTTCCACATTTACGGTTGCATCAGTAAAAATGAAAACTCGCTCTTCTACTATTACTAGGTAGGCTCCTGTCACGCGTTCGGTGCCTGCCTGGGTACCGAAAAGTTGTAGAGCAGGCCGAATCACATCGGGATATTCATAGGTCAATCCTGACAGAAAAGTATCAGCATCTCCTTCATGTACCATCATCATTCCATATATGTTTGGTGTAGACATGCGTTCGCGTGCAAGAGTAAGTGTTACACCATGCCGCTCACGTTGTCGATAATATGCTTCTGTATACACATGGTATCTAGAGTTTTCTGGAATTACTTCAGAATTTTGGTGTTCACTCGGGTCAACTACTTGTATATCGGATGTTAGTCCAAGATCAGCCATTTTCTTCTTTATTATTTCCGGTCTTCCAAGAAGTATTGGATGCCCTATTCCTGTTTCTGTTATCTGTGCAGCTGCGCGTATTATTTTGTTCTGCTCTCCTTCAGGAAATACAATACGCTTGGGTTGTTGGCGGGCCACATTTATTATGTGTCGATGAACTTGACGTCCATGGCCTAATCTTGAAGAAAGTTGTTCTCGATAAACGTCTAAGTCTATGTTTTGACGTGCTACTCCCGTTCGTATAGCAGCCTCTGCTACTGCTGCGCTTTCCCAGATTAGCACTCTAGGATCAAATGGTTTCGGGATTAGATAATCTGGACCGAAGGTAAGCGAATCAAGTCCATATGCCTTTAATACACTGTCAGGCACATCTTCATGTGTTAGATCTGCAAGAGCCCTAGCTGCTGCAATCTTCATATCGTTATTGATAGTACGTGCACCCACGTCAAGTGCTCCTCGGAAGATAAATGGGAATCCTAGCACATTGTTTATTTGATTAGGAAAGTCACTACGTCCAGTGGCAACAAGTGCGTCAGGTCGGACTTTCTTGGCTAGGTCATAGTTGATTTCTGGATCAGGATTGGCCATTGCAAAAATTATCGGCTGATCTGCCATAGTCAGCAGCATCTCTGGTGTCAATAAGTCGGCCACTGAAAGTCCCAGAAAAAGATCCGAGTCTCGTACCGCATCTTCAAGCGTACGACAATCAGTATCAACAGCGAAACGCTCTTTAAACTTGTTCATTCCAGAGTCTCTGCCCTTATAAATTACTCCACGAGAATCAACCATTATTATGTTTTCTCGCTTGATTCCTAGAGATATATAAAAATCGGAACAGGAAATTGCACTTGCACCTGCACCTGAGACTACAACACGTAATTCAGCAGCTGTTTTACCCGTTAATTTTAGAGCATTTAGAAGAGCAGCTCCAGATATGATAGCTGTACCATGTTGATCATCATGGAATACAGGAATGTCTAATGAGTCTACTAAGCGTTGTTCAATCTCAAAACATTCTGGTGATTTAATGTCTTCTAAATTTATACCACCAAAAGTTGGAGATATTGCTTGAACTACCTCAATAATCTTTTCAGGGTCTTCAGTATCTACTTCTATGTCAAACACATCAATATCTGCGAATTGCTTAAAAAGCACACCCTTACCTTCCATTACTGCTTTCGATGCCAATGCTCCTAAATTACCCAAACCGAGAATAGCGGTACCATTAGAAATTACAGCAACAAGATTGGCTTTTGCTGTGTAGCTGTACGCTGTCGCATTGTCTTCAGCAATAGCAAGTACTACTTCTGCTACGCCAGGAGTATAGGCCAGGGAGAGATGACGTTGTGTCTCCAGTGGTTTGCTGGCCACGACCTCTATTTTCCCAGGTCTTTTGTTACTATGATATTCAAATACTTCGGATTTATTAATGCTCATTGGTTAACCGACATAATTATACTAAAACCTACTCTACATTAATGAGTTCTCATAATGATTAATGAGTTCTCATAATGGATTGTTTCTATCAAGAATCCTACATTTTCAAGTGGCAGCACATTATACCATTCACTTGATTATATTCATTATTACTAATTTTATGTTTTCTCGAATCACTATGGTACACTAATGCCATGTTACCAATAGTCGTTGTTTTTGGGTCCTCCCGTCCACGAGAAGGTACTACTTCTTATGACGAAGCACGCGAACTAGGTAGATTGTTGTCTCAGTCCGGTTACATTGTTTCAACTGGTGCATATCGCGGCGTAATGGAGGCTGCTAGTCGAGGTGCTAGTGAAGCTGGTGGTCATGTCATCGGTGTAAGTTGCAATCAAATTGAGACAATGGTTCCGGGTTTAGAGGTGAATCAATGGGTTACAGAAGAAATACGTTACAGTGATTTACGTGGACGCTTACATCATCTAGTAGTAGAATCGCAAGCCGCGATTGCTATGCCTGGAGGTATCGGCACTTTGTTGGAAATTGCATACACTTGGGGTTTATTACAGTGTGAAGAGATACCTAACAAGGAATTGATTGTGGTTGGTAAACCATGGTCAGATATTGTTAATGTTCTTATGGAGCAGCGTGGTGATTACGTTGATGACACACATCGAATGTTACTGAAGACTGTGGATACAGTAGCTGAGGCTGTAGACGGGTTGAAAAACCCATAAAAACACATGGCGTTGTATTGTTTGTATTGAAATAATTTATAACTGATATGTCTAAAAAGAAATTACCATCTCGCTCTGAAGATTATAACGATTGGTACAACACAGTAGTATTGCGTGCAGACTTGGCTGATTATGGGCCTGCGCGGGGCACTATGATAGTAAAACCTTATGGATGGACCCTTTGGGAGAATATGCAGCAGGCTTTAGATAGGCGCTTCAAAGATACTGGTCACGTCAATGCTGGCTTTCCTATGTTTATACCAAAGAGTTTTATTGATCGTGAGGCATCGCATGTGGAAGGATTTTCCCCCGAATTGGCAGTAGTAACAATAGGCGGTGGCAAGCAATTGGAGGAGCCGTTAGTTGTACGTCCAACTTCAGAAACAATTATTGGCCACACATATTCTAAGTGGATCAAGTCCTATCGCGATTTACCAGTATTGATTAATTTATGGAATAGTGTTGTACGTTGGGAACTGCGGACCAAGCTTTTTTTACGAACATTGGAGTTTTGGTGGCAAGAGGGTCACACAGCTCATGCTACCTATGAAGAAGCGCAAGAAGAGACTTTACAGATGTTAGACGTATATATAGACTTCGCACGCAATGAAGCTGCTATAGCACCTTTTTACGGCCGCAAAAGTAATTCTGAGAAATTTCCTGGAGCAGATGTGACCTATAGTATTGAAGCAATGATGGGTGATAAAAAAGCTTTGCAGGCAGGCACATCTCACAATCTCGGGCAGAATTTTGCGAAAGCATTTGATATACAATATCTTGATAATAACAACGAGATGCAGCATTGTTGGACGACTTCATGGGGATTGTCTACCAGATTTATAGGTGCGATGATAATGACTCATGGTGACGATCAAGGTCTTATTATGCCTCCTAGACTTGCACCGCATCAGGTTGTATTAATACCAATTTACAAGGATGACGGTCAAAAAACCATTGTTATGGAAACTGTGGAGCGTATTAGTACTGAGTTATTGGACCACGACATTCGAGTACATATTGATGATAGGGAAGGTTTTACGCCTGGTCACAAATTTAACCATTGGGAATTACGGGGAGTACCATTAAGAATGGAGATTGGACCCAAGGATGTTGCAAATCAATCAGTCACATTGGCACGTAGAGATATCGTTGGCAAAGAA
>CAJWIA010000067.1 GCA_913040765.1 uncultured Anaerolineales bacterium
ATCGAAGCGTCAGTTTGAATCATCTCGGGAATTGAGAAAAGACTATTCCCAGACTTGAGGGTGCGTCCAACAGCACTTACAACTCCAGCTGTCAAAGACCAGGTCTGTCCAAAGGGATTACCAATTGTTATTGCTCGCTGACCTACGAAAGATTCGTCAGAGTTTCCAAGATTCACTGGGAAAAGTATTGATTGATCAACATCAACCTTAATTACAGCAATGTCGCTGTCAGGGTCACCACCAATTGGTTTCGCTCGTACTATCAATCCGTCAATAAAACTTACCTCTAGGATTTCAGCATCTTGCACTACATGGTAGTTTGTTACTATGTGTCCCTGTTTATCGTATACAAAACCTGAGCCTTCACCTCGTTGGAAAAATTGGTCTGGTTCGTCTGGAAGGCCGAAGCCAAATCCTTCCGGCAATCTTGGATCAGCAGTTGTATCCATCTGTTTTGCAATACTTATATGTACAACTGACGGCGCTACGGATGTGAATACGTTATTAAGCAATTGTTCTTCAGCGTCAGCTTCAATGCTTTTGTATAATGTTTCTGATGAAGACTTGATTACTATCAATTCTTCGTTATTCTTCTGTTGTATGTTATCGGATTGGATTCCAGTTTCGGTCTCTTGTACTGCTTCTATCTCATTACTAGTACACGCAGTAAGAAAAAGTGCAATTCCTGAAACTAGTAATGTGACGCTGTTTACATACCATTTATTGTTAATCATGATTAATCTCGCACTAGTGTTTTAGAGTGTAATTATTATTAGTGTAATGGTTAAATGTTAATAGAATACAAGATTAATTTGGTGTATGTGTAGGCTGCTTTATCCAATGTAGTTTGACTATATTGACCAGTATAATGCAAACAGGTCGATTAAATCACACTAATCGACCTGTTAGTATTTGGACGAAAGCCCAATCGATAAACTGTAGCCTGGTGAGAATAGGATGTTAGGCTAATTTATTATTGCGACCAACGACACTAGACAAGTTATCGCATGTTTGTGTCAATGTAACTTACTGCCTCACCTACAGTTGTAATCAATTGTGCCTGCTCATCAGATATTTCGCCCCCAAATTTATCTTCGAAGGCCATAATCAATTCGACTAGGTCAAGAGAATCTGCACCTAAATCTTCTCTGAAACGGGACTCATTGGTTATCTCACTTGTTTCTACATCTAGCAATTCTGTGATAATACTTTTTACATCGTCTAGTGAATCTGACATATTATTACCTCTTGTTATCCATTACGGCGCGACATTGTAATACTTCATTTCATATTGTCAAGGGTGATAATATCTAACTCTTACGATTGACATCCCTAACCCTGACTGATAACATTTGTGCTACTACGATATTGGAACACCTAACTATGGAAGAAGTTACGACTGCTTCACGCAAAGATGATCATATCCGTATAAATATTGAGGAAGATGTTCAATTCAAATCAATAAGCAACGGATTAGATAATTTGTATTTTAATCATAATGCACTACCAGACTTAGATTTTGATGATATAGACACAAATATAACACTATTAGGCAAAAAGCTCAGCATGCCATTGCTTATTTCATGTATGACAGGTGGTACACCAAAAGCGGGTAAGATCAATCGTATATTGGCTGAAGCAGCACAGCATACTGGTATTGGCCTAGGTCTAGGTTCAATGCGTGTTGCATTGGAGGATTCTACTTCTCTAGCCAGCTTTCAGCTAAGGGATATGGCTCCTGATATATTGTTGTTTGCAAATATAGGTGCAGTACAGCTTAATTATGGAGTCACAGTAGATGATTGTCGGAAGTTGGTTGATCTGTCAGGGGCTGATGCAATTGTTTTGCACTTCAATCCTTTGCAGGAAGCGTTACAAGATGAGGGACAGACTAATTTTGCCGGTCTATTAGATAAAGTTGCAAATTTGTGTGAAACTCTAGGGCGTGATGGTATTCATGTCGTGGCGAAGGAGGTCGGCTGGGGTTTTTCTGAGGAGACGTGCAAAAATTTAGCAGATATTGGTATATCTGCAATTGATGTAGCAGGTTCTGGTGGCACTTCTTGGAGCCAGGTAGAAATGTACAGATCTAGTGATAATTCGGCTAAGAGGGTGTCCTCAGTCTTTTCAGACTGGGGAATATCTACCTTAGACGCTATTCATAATGCACGACAGGGAGCTCCCAAAGCAGTTTGTATTGCGTCAGGTGGTCTAAGAAATGGACTGGAAATAGCAAAATGTATTTGTCTAGGAGCTACGGCTACGGGTATGGCACACCCATTTTTACAAGCAGCTACGGATTCCACGGAACGAGTGTTAAGTACAATTGGTGAGATTGAACAACAGCTACGAGTAAGTATGTTTTGTGCTGGGGTGGGTACGGTATCAGATTTGCAGCAAATATCGTTACTGTGCCGAAAATGAATTCTACGATAATTAGTCGTCTCTCGCACGAATATCTACCGGTATTTGAGGAAAACCTTAGAAGTATAGTGATGGATTCGACTGCTGCTACAAAGTTGGTCGGGCAGATGCTTCATTACCATATGGGATGGGGAGATGGCCTCAAATCCGAGTCCGGTTTAGGTAAGCGCATACGGCCACTACTAACATTACTATGTACAGAAGCCGCCGGTGGACACTGGCGTAAAGCAATTTCGATTGCTGCTGCAGTTGAACTTATTCACAATTTTTCATTGATACATGATGATATACAAGATAAGAGTAGTCTGCGTAGAGGTCGTCCTACTGTATGGTCATTGTGGGGTGCAGAACAAGCAATTAATGCAGGTGATGCTCTTTTTGCTCATGCTCATCTTGTCCTTCAGAAAGAGCATGCTTTGTCACCGGAAAGCAAGTTGGATGTTTTGCGCTTACTTGATGAAGCCTGTTTATCGCTTACTGAGGGTCAGGCAGCGGATATAGAATTTGAGAGGAAGAATCAAGTTGATTTAGATATGTATATGAACATGATTGAAGGCAAGACTGCTTCGTTGATCGCAGTTTCTACGGAGTTGGGCGCCTTAGTTAGTGGTGCGTCACTACAGCAACGAGTGTGCTATCGTGACTTTGGATATGCTCTCGGTGTTGCATATCAAGTGAGGGACGATATTTTAGGTGTATGGGGCAGAAGCTCAACAACTGGTAAGCCAACAGGTGATGATTTGCGTGCAAGAAAAAAAACCCTTCCTATAATTCTCGGTCTGGAGCGATCTGACGAGCTGCGCGCTCTTTATAAGCAAGCTCCACAAAACGATGCTGAAGTAGAAACAGTAATCACAGTCCTAGAGGAAACAGGGGTATTAGAGGAAGTTACAGATATTGAATTTGATAAAGTGGAGATTGCTTTACAGAAATTATCAAGTGCTTCTCCTAAGGGTGTTGCTGGAGATGCTTTGGTTGCTCTGGTTAGGCAATTATTGGGCCGTAAATGTTAATCCAATTAATATTTGGATAATTTGTTAATAAAGTTAATTGTAATCACTGAAATAACTGCTTTTCATTTTTCGTATACGTCGGGCTAGAAGAAATCCTGCTCCAAATCCGCCTAAGTGAGCCCAATAAGCTACTCCGCTGCTAATAACAGCACTAGCTTCGTTGATTACACTTACAAATTGTGACAGAAACCATACTCCTAGGAAAATAACTGCCGGAATTTCTACCAACCATGGCAATATAAATATTGGCACAAATGTTAGTACACGGGCTCGAGGAAAGAAAAGGATGTATGCTCCTAACACTCCAGATATTGCACCACTTGCACCAATCATTGGTATAGTCGAAAAGGGTTGCGTGATTACTTGCAATATACCACCAATTATTCCAGTCATTAGGTAAAATACTAGGTACTGTAGGTGGCCCATGCGATCCTCTACATTATCGCCAAATATATAGAGTATCCATAGGTTTCTTATAATGTGAAGCCAACCACCATGCAGGAATTGGCTACTGAAAAGAGATATGGGAGCGAGTAGATGCAGTTCGGTAAATCTGTAAGGTACTACTCCAAATGTTTCAAAAATAATTGCCACCGTTTCTCTAGGCAGTCTGATTTGAACAAGGAATATACTTGCATTAATTATAATAATAATCCAGTTTACAATAGGAAATGTGTTTGATTTATTCGTGTCACGTATTGGAAACATAATTGTCTAATGATACCAAACTACTAGATATTCTATGTTAGAAATTTATATCTCCAGTTCTCGTAAAGGACAATAATGTCTACAAATAACAAGATCTCTTTAGCGGGTATTTATCCCACTCTACCTACGCCATTTTTTGTGAATGGGGATATAGATTTAGGTAGGCTCCGTCGCAATCTATTGCGCAATTCTGAGTATTGTTCTGGATATGTACTGCAGGGGTCAAATGGGGAATATGTTTTTCTTGACCATAAAGAACGTGTGTCATTAGTTAGAACTGCGAGAGAGGTTATTCATAGTAGTCAACTCCTTATAGTTGGTTCAGGTATGGAAAGTACTAGCGCGACTATAGATTTGACCAAATGTATGTCTGATGCAGGAGCTGATATTGTGTTAGTAATCACTCCTCATTACTATAGAGGATCTATGTCTCTTAAAGCGCTAGAGTATCACTATATGCAGATTGCATCTAAGTCTCCTGTGCCGGTGTTACTTTATAGTGCACCCATGTTTACAGGCTTAGATTTGTCAGTAGAAGTGACAAAACTTCTGTCTGAGCACAACAATATTATAGGTATCAAGGAGAGTAGTGGTGATGTTGCGAAGATAAAAAACTTAGTACATGAAACGCCAGAGGACTTCGAGGTTTTGACAGGATCGGCAAGCCAATTTCTGGCAGGGCTCAATGCGGGTGCAGTTGGAGGTATCCTAGCGTTAGCCAATATAGCTGCTAAATCTCTATCGGAGATGATGGACTTGTACGGTCAAGGTGAGATGGAAAGAGCAAAAAAGATACAGATTTGTCTCGTTCCTGTTACCAAGGCTTTGAAGAAGCATTGTGGAATTGCTGGCTTAAAAGCAGCACTTGAAATGATAGACAAGTGTGGTGGTGAAGTGCGATCACCCTTGTTACCTTTGCTCGATCATGAAAAAGTAGAATTGCGATCTATTTTGAAGAAAACAGGTTTATTGTAGTGTTCATGCCAGCACAGATACCATGACAGTAACTAGCAATTTGCAGATACTGTCATGGTTATATTTGCGCAACTATTACAAGCTTACTTCGGGAAGATGCTGCATTGCGTCCTTGATTTCTTGTTCTGGATATTCATGGTCATGAAGTGCTCCCTGAAGATAATCATCATAAGCACTTAGGTCAAAATGTGCGTGTCCACATAGATTGAATGTAATTACACGGCTTGTTCCTTCCTCTTTACATTTGATCGCTTCATCGATCGCTGCTTTTACAGCATGTGTAGTTTCAGGAGCTGGAACTATTCCCTCTGCTTGTGCAAACTGTCGCCCAGCAGCAAATGTTGATAGTTGTGGCAGAGCAATTGCTTCTATGTTCCCGTTGTCGTAGAGAGCGCTTACGTGTGGTGCCATTCCATGATAACGTAAACCGCCTGCATGAATCCCTGCAGGGACGAAGTTATGTCCTAGTGTATGCATTTTTACGATTGGAGCCATGCCAGCAGCATCTCCGAAATCAAACGTATACTCTCCTCTGGTGAGTGTTGGGCAAGACATAGGTTCTGCAGCTAATACTCTTGTCTCTGTATTGTTGGTGAAATTTTGGTGGAGAAACGGAAACGCAAATCCAGAGAAATTACTACCTCCACCAATACAACCAATAACCACGTCAGGATATTCTCCAGCCAAGTCAAACTGTTTTATTGTCTCTAAGCCCACTACAGTTTGGTGCATGAGGACTGGCCCCAGTACAGATCCAAGTGCGTACTTGAGTTTGCCTTGGGATGCTACTGCTGCTTCGACTGCCTCAGATATGGCGATACCAAGCGATCCAGGACTATTTGGATCATCTGCTAGTATTTGCTGACCAAAGTTGGTTATCTCCGATGGGCTAGGGTGTATGCTAGCTCCGTAGTTTTGCATCATTACCCGACGGTAAGGCTTCTGTTCATATGATACTTTTACCATATATACGTGGCATTCGAGTTCGAAAAATTTACAAGCCATCGCCAGTGCGCATCCCCACTGTCCGGCACCGGTCTCTGTCGTGAATCCAAGAGTACCTTCTTCTTTGGCATAAAATGCTTGGGCAACTGCTGTATTGGGTTTATGAGAACCTACTGGAGATACACCTTCATACTTGTAGTAAATATGTGCAGGTGTATCCAGAGCCTTTTCAAGTCTTCGTGCACGGTAAAGAGGTGAAGGTCTCCACAGACGATATATCTCTCTTACTGGTTCCGGAATTTCAATCCAACGATCCATGCTGACTGCTTCACCAATAAAGCGCATGGGAAATAGTGCAGAAAGGAAGTCGGGTGTAACAGGCTCTTTGGTTCCAGGATGTAACACTGCATTCCAGGCCGTTTCAGCAGGATTAACGGGCATATCTGGGTTTATGTTGTACCATTCTTTTGGCATTTCATCTTCCGACAATACAAATTTGGTGTTGTCGCTCATTGTTTTGTCTCCCTTTATATACGTATGTGTTCTATTTGCTGAGATTTGCGATGTGCTGTTGCTATATTATCATATCACGTAATTGTCTAAAGACTTATCACTAGTGGTTTAGTATCATAGTTTTGAAATAGATGTGTTTCATATCCCCAGATAGCGGTGTAGTAATGTAGTGTTCTCCTTCAGCATGTTTGCGTGCCCGTCAAATGAGATTCTTCCTTTGTTCATTACATAAACTCTGTCGACTAATTGCAATGCAAAAGGTACATTCTGCTCAACTAGTATGACCGAGACACCAAGTTGACACATCAGACTTATTGTTTTTCCTATTTTATTTAAAATGAGTGGGGCAAGTCCGTCTGACGGTTCGTCTAAAACCAACATCTTAGGGTTTGTCATTAGCGCTCGTGCGATTGCCACCATCTGTTGTTCTCCTCCACTCAATTGCCATCCCCAGTGGCTCAGTCGACCTTCTAAGGCTGGAAAAATACCGAGGATGCTATCAAGATCCCATTGTTGATTATGCCTATTCTTATATCCAATCATTATGTTTTCAAGTGTAGTGAGTGTTGGGAATATAGATCTGCCCTGATTTAATACACCTATTCCAAGGCGAGCAATGCGATGTGATGCTAAATTGGTGATATTATTTCCGCAAAAATATATGTCACCATTTGATGCTGGTTGTCGACCTATGATAGACTTAACAAGGGTTGATTTCCCCGCTCCGTTACGACCTAATAGGGCGACTATCTCGTTTTTCATTATTTTCAAGGATACTCCCTGAAGTACATGCCTTTTTCCATAATAGGTGTCAATATCTTCAACCACTAACATCATTTATTGTTTCCCA
>CAJWIA010000068.1 GCA_913040765.1 uncultured Anaerolineales bacterium
GCTGCAAGATGTGTTTCTGTTTCATGGCACAGTGGGACATAATATACTTTTTGGACGACCGGAGGCCACTGAAGAGGAAGTAATTTCGGCTGCACAAATAGCTAATGCTGAGGAGTTTATATTAGATATGCCTGATGGGTATCAATCTGTAATTGGTGAACGCGGAGTCCGGCTTTCTGGAGGTCAGAAGCAGCGTCTGTCTATAGCACGAGCTATTTTAAAGGATGCTCCAATACTTATTCTGGATGAAGCTACCTCCGCAGTGGACGTAGAAACAGAGTCGCTTATACAACAGGCAATTACTAGACTGGTTTCCAATCGAACTGTTGTGGTAATCGCTCACCGTCTTTCAACTGTACGTAATGCTGATAAGGTGATTGTATTAGAAAATGGGCATATAGTGGAATCAGGTTCTCCAAGTTCCTTGATGAAGAAAAATGGGACATATGCACGCATGTTAAAAGCTCAAGATGTTGCAAGTGACTGGACATTCGAAACTCATGTTGATCAGAGATAGTTAATATTGAAACAATCTTAAGAATGTATATTGATAATGTAAATTATCAGACCACCATAATCGCTCAAAATGCAATAAATTACACTTCCTTGTGGCACTCTGTTATAATTAGCTGGTTGTCTACAACCTGGCCAATAAAAGTCAGCAATATATCTCAGTAATCATAGAAGAGGAGTATTAGGCCATCCTCCAGAGAGTCAGGGTAAGTGGCTGAAAACTTGGCATGTGTCAGAGGAACACTAATAAGGCTCAACTCGCCTCTAAGTACTGTGGATGAAATTAATTAGTCCGCAGCGGAAATGTCCGTTATAGCATTAGTAGAGTGGGTGGGGTTAGTAGGTTAACTTTCATCAAATAGGGTGGTACCGCGGAGTCCCTTTCGTCCCTTTCGTCTCTGAACGGACGTGGGGATTTTTGGTTAATTATCAGACAATAGAATAGTTGTTGGTTTTGTTTGTAGCAATAGTTGAAAAATGTTGGGTACTAGGAAGGAGTTTATGGAAAGAACAAAATATATTCCTCAGGAAATTGAACCTCGATGGCAGCAGCGATGGGATGAAGACCAACTGTACCGTGCCTTAGTTGATCAAAGCAAAGAAAAATACTACTCTTTGACTATGTTACCTTACCCAAGTGGGGATTTGCATATTGGGCACTGGTATGCAATGACTCCATCTGATGCTCGTGCTAGATACATGCGTATGCAGGGATATAACGTCATGTTTCCTATTGGATTCGATGCGTTTGGCCTACCAGCTGAAAACGCTGCAATTAAACGTAATGTACACCCCAAGGAATGGACTTATAAGAATATTGATAATATGCGTAAGCAGTTGAGGACAATGGGAGCAATGTGGGATTGGGAAAGAGAAGCTGTTTCCTGTGATCCTAGTTATTATCGTTGGAGTCAATGGTTCTTCTTGCAGTTGTATAAAAACGATATGGTCTATCGCAAGCATTCCCCAGTTGACTATTGTCCTAACTGTAACACCACGCTTGCTAGAGAACAAGTCTGGGGTGATGATCGTCATTGTGAGAGATGTAGCACTCCAGTAATCAAAAAAGATCTAGAACAGTGGTTCTTCAAGATTACAGATTATTCAGAAGAGTTGTTGGATTATTCTCTTATTGACTGGCCTGACCGTGTGAAGTTGTTGCAGACTAATTGGGTTGGGCGTAGTGAAGGTGCGCATGTTGATTTCTATACTGAAGATTCACAAGTCATTGAAGTCTTCACCACGCGTCCTGACACTCTTTGGGGGGCAACATTTATGGTCCTTGCTCCTGAACATCACTTAGTGGAAAGTTTGACGACCAAAGACAAACGATCTGAAGTGCAAACTTATGTGGAAAATGCAGTGCGACAGACTGATGTGCAACGCGAGTCTGCTAATAGAGTTAAGACAGGGGTGTTCACTGGAGGATATGCGATCAATCCTGTTAATAAGGAGCTGATTCCAGTATGGGTGGCTGACTATGTTTTGATGACATATGGCACTGGCGCAATAATGGCAGTTCCTGCACATGATGAACGTGATTTTGAATTTGCTCGTAAATATGAAATTGAAGTGAGGCCAGTCATTCAAGGTCCAGAAGAATCAACTCCACCAGACGGTGCTTCCATGAAGGAGCCTACATTAGTTCTTGGTAAAATGATTAATTCTGGTCCGATGACAAACACACCAGCATCTGAGTCTATTGAAAAGACATTAGCTTGGCTTGAAAGTGAAGATATAGGCAAAAGAGCTGTAAATTACCGTTTGCATGATTGGCTAATTTCGCGACAAAGATACTGGGGAACACCTATACCTATGACGTACTGTGATAAATGTGGAGTACAACCGGTTGCTGAGGATCAACTACCAGTCTTGCTACCGGATGAAATTGAATGGCGACCAACAGGGGAAAGTCCACTGAAATATCATCCAACGTGGAAGAAGACTACGTGTCCAGAGTGTGGAGGAGATGCTACTCGAGAAACTGATACCATGGATACTTTTATGTGTTCAGCGTGGTATCAATATAGATACCTAAGTCCAGAATATGATTCTGGTCCTTGGGATAAAGAAGAGCTTGATTATTGGATGCCTGTTGATACTTATACAGGTGGAATAGAGCATGCTACTATGCATCTCATATATTTTCGCTATTTCACAAAAGCACTGCGCGATATAGGTTTGTTTGAATATGATGAGCCTGTAATGAAGTTGAGAAATCAAGGTGTTATATTGGGTGAAGATTCGGAAAAAATGTCAAAAAGTCGAGGGAACGTAATAGCTCCAGATTCGTTGGTAAACAAATATGGTGCGGATGCTGTTCGCGCATATTTGATGTTTTTTGCAAGATGGGATCAGGGTGCACCTTGGAGTGGAAGTGGGATTGAGGGTGTATCACGTTGGTTGCAAAGAGTCTGGCGAATTGTGATGGAGTCTCTAGATGATAGAGACGTGAGTGAAATAGATCAACGTGATGTTCGTGATTTGCACCGTAAGGTTCATCAAACTATTAAGCAAATTAGTCACGACATGGAGCACTTCCAGTTCAACACGGTTATTTCAGCACTTATGGAATTAACAAATGCACTTAGTAAAGCCGTCTCCGATAATCTGACAAATACGGAGGTGTTTGACCATGGTTTGAAAACACTATTAAAGTTGATGGCTCCTGTTACACCACATATAAGTGAAGAATTGTGGTCTAAATTAAACAATCCTTATAGTATTCATCAGCAATCTTGGCCCGAAATAGATAATGAAGCGGTTTTAGAGGAAGAAATAACGTTGATTGTGCAGGTAAATGGCAAGGTGCGTGAAAGACTAATAGTTCCAGCTAATATAGATGCTAAAAATGCAAAATCACAGGCATTAAGTAGTGAAAATGTGCAGCGACATCTTGATGGAAAAGAGCCACAAAAAGTGATTTATGTGCCTGGAAGGCTTGTCAATATAGTTGTATGATAATGTCGTGTTTGTTTGTGAGAACTTTGTCTTAATTGTTGGGTATAACGGATACAGTTTTACGTGCAGATATTTGGCGGAAAATTAGCATTACTTTTCCTTGTATGCGCACAGTCGATGGATCGACATAAATTGCATCCATAGTGGGATTTGCAGGTTGCAGGCGTACCTTGTCGTTTTCTAGATAAAAATATTTCAGTGTAGTTTCCTCGCTATCTATCAACCAAATAGCTGCAAGGTCACCATTATTCACCCGAGCTTGTTGTTTCATTATGACGTAATCGCCCTCGTTTATCATGGCGTCTATCATTGAGTCGCCTCGCACTTCTAATGCAAACATTTTTTTCCCATCTCCTACCAGGTCTTGAGTAAGATTGATCGTTTCGTCTGGTGCGTAAGATACCGAAGCTTCAGGGAAAGATACTGGCTCACTAGCAAATATTCGACCTACTAGCGGTATTTGTACTAGAGCACTTGCTTGATTTTTGCCTAGCTGTATGCCACGAGATACGCGCAACATTCTGCTAATATAACCTTCCTCTTCCAACTTGTTGAGGTTGTAATTCACAACAGACGTTGAAGTTATATGGCATGCTTTCCCTATTTCACGTATGGTAGGGGGATACGAATTCTGACTAATGAAATTAGTTATGAATGTGAGCATATCTTCTTGCCTGACCGAAAGCTTGGTTTGTGCCATCTATTTACCTTATTTATTGATTTGCAAAATCGTAGCCGGAAGCATTGGGATAATATCAGAACAAGTGTTCCGTGTCAAGATTTTGTTCTAGTGTCTAAATTGTAGGCTTGTTTGCGAAGTAAATTTTTGGTATTACGTAAGCTATATAGAGCCACCTCGGGGATTTGAACCCCGAACCTAGCACTTACGAAGCGCTTGCTCTGCCAATTGAGCTAAGGTGGCAACTAGACCGATTTTACCAGACGCGTAAACAGTGGCATAGTTGGCTTGTACCAACTTATGAGGGATAATAAACATATGCGGGTTGCTATGATATCTGTACATACGTGTCCTTTAGCAGTGTTAGGCGGTAAGGAAAGTGGTGGTATGAATGTTTATGTTCGTGAGTTAACGCGCGAACTAGGTCGTCAAGGTATTGGTGTTGATGTTTTCACGCGATCGCAGGATGAGCATCAGTCACATATAAAACACGATTTAGAAAACGGAAACCGTGTGTTTCACATTCCTGCTGGGCCTGAAAGGCCAATTCCAAAAACTGATCTATATGAATGGCTACCTGAATTCACTGGCGGAGTACAACTAGCATCTGTATTATTAGATGAGCAATATGATTTAGTACATTCGCATTACTGGTTGTCCGGCGTGGCGGCGCACGAACTACAGAAATGGTGGAATGTTCCTATAGTGCATATGGCTCATACTCTTGGAATCAATAAAAACAAAGTTGCCAAGGATGCTCAGCAACTTGAACCAAAGCTTCGTCTTGATACAGAATCAAGGCTTCCAGGGTTGGTCGATAGAATTATTGTTGCCACTGATGGTGAACGGTCTCAAATAGAAGAAATGTCACAGGAATATAGAGGTAAAACTTCAGTGATACCGCCTGGTGTAGATCTAACAGTGTTTCATCCATACGTGCAATCCGAAGCTAGGCAGCAGCTTGAAATTCCACTTGACAACAGCATGGTGCTTTTTGTCGGACGTATTGAACCTCTTAAGGGTGTAGATACTCTTCTGCACGCGATGCAATATCTAAAAGACTCCGGAGAAATGCCAACAGAGATGTATATGTCTGTCATAGGTGGAGATCCCGCAAAACCTCGTGAGACTCGTCATGCTGAACTAGAAAAATTGATGGCCCTTCGTGATGAGCTTGGCCTGAGTGACCTGGTTACTTTTCTGGGAAGGCGTGACCAAGAAACATTGCACCGGTATTATGCAGCTTCTGATGTGGTTGTAATGCCTTCCCATTATGAGTCATTCGGTATGGTGGCACTTGAGGCTATGGCGTGTGGTACGCCGGTGATAGCTACAGATGTTGGAGGTCTTTCTCAGTTAGTCAGAGATGGAGAGACAGGATTTTTGGTGCCAGGCATGGATGCGGTTGCTTTGGCTGAACGTTTGGGGCAAGTGCTTTCTGATAAGGAATTACGTAAGCAATTAGGTAGGCAGGCCGCAGAATATGCGGAAGCCTATGCTTGGCCTGGAATTGCGAAACAGATCATTGATTTGTACAAACACACATTGAATGGTCATTAGGATGGTTGCTGAGATTAAAAGCTGATGCTGATGAAACATTACAGATTGCCGCACTAGCCCATGATATTGATCGCGCCGATGAAACAAGAAAAATACAGCGTGCCGATTATGATGATTACAATGAATTTAAGGCCGCTCATTCCAGGAATAGCGCAGAGATCTTGAAAGATATTTTGCATGAATGTCAACTGGAACAGCCTATCATTGATGAGGTGTGCCGACTTGTAGAACAGCATGAAATTGGCGGTGATTCACGCTCGGATTTGCTGAAAGACGCAGACAGCCTTTCTTTCTTTGAAGTCAATATGCCGTTGTATTTTCAAAGAGAAGGATATGAAGAAACCTTGAGGCGTTGTATCTGGGGTTATCGTCGGATTTCACCACAAATGAAAAAGATTTGTCGAAATATGACTTATCCGCAACCTCTGCTCAATAAATTGTTGAAAGAAGCGATTAATATACCGTCCGAAGGTAATGATGATGGCCCAACATAGCGCTGCGCCTGACCGCTATTCCGCTGTGCTCCATATCCTGAGACGCTCTGTGTCACTTTAGATACGATTCCTGTTGACGGCCCAAGCACCCAGAGTGTTCGCTCATTCTTAGGTAAGCATGCAACTTACTTGATCGCACGTCCAGCAGATTTGTGTATCAGGGCTATAGGCTTCGTTTGTACTTCCAAATCGAGCTTGGTTATATCCGACAAAAGCTGCAGAGAACTCCTCCGCATCTGCCGATGTGTCCCAATCCCAATGAATGACCAGAGTCGTCTGGTCTGCGGTCTAGTTGTGCGCCACGGCATAACTGTCGCCACCTCAACTTGCGGCTGCAAATCGAGCATGGTAACCGACCCGGTCTTACGGAAATCCGCCACCTTACCACACGCCAAGAACTAGGCGGTATTTCACGTTCTCCTTATATTCATGGTACCCCTCAAGTTCCCTTGACAGCGTAAGTTCCTCATTGCGTATTCTGGCCACGAGAAGTACGGCAAGAGAGCTGGCAGGGATCATAGTCCAGTAGGATCCCAGGGCCACCGGAGTGCAAAGGTATATCAGTAATATTGCTGTATACATGGGGTGTCGAACTAATGCATACGGGCCAATTGTGATCACTTCCTGATTCTCTTCCACCACGACAATTCGAGATGCAAAAGCATTCTCCTTAACTACAAGAAAGTATAGGGCGAATCCCAGCAACGCCACACCTTCAGCAGCTATCACGATCGGAGCTGGTACAGTCGACCATGAATAGCGTTTATCCAGTCCAGATAGAAGGTATGTAAAGAGGATAACCATAGACATTAAAGCCGCGATTAATTTTTGTGCCGTCTCTTTTTCTATGAGCTTCGTTCTGCGTTCCAGCAATTCTGGACTATGTTTCAACATATAGAGGAACATGTATAAGCTAGATATGGTTGCACCTACCAGCTAAGCCCAAGCTTCCCAATAAGATACGGTTCCTGCTGTCCCGAAAAGCATTCAAGGAAACTAGCGCAATCGATAATGCAAATCCAATATAGATTTTTTTCTTCAGGTTGGGTGCACTAGGGACAGACATGTTCATCGTGGTTCCAACCTCCTGCTCCTTTAGTTGTGGTAATTGAAGTTGCCTATCACTATACACCTGCCCCAGTGGGTCAGCAAGCATGGCTTGCACGAAAAGAAAGACCCGCTCCAATTT
>CAJWIA010000069.1 GCA_913040765.1 uncultured Anaerolineales bacterium
ATTATACTGGCTTTGTTACCTGATTATAATATGATGTAATACTCTGAGTGGATTTGTGAATTAAACCTATATTGGTATTAATATGGCAGCTTATGTAATTAGAAGGTTGTTCATCAGTATTCCTACGGTGTTTCTCGTAGTGACGTTAGTGTTTTTTGCTTTTCAAGTCATACCTGGAGATGCGGCTCGCATGTATGCAGGAGATCAGGCTTCATTAGCTGCTGTAGAAGCTATAAGAGTTGAGCTAGGACTGGATCAGCCAGTAGGGGTTCAATATTTATCTTATCTAAAAAGACTTGGCGCCGGTAATTTAGGGACTTCATTTATAACTCGTAGGCCTGTCACTGTAGAAATAGGTACTAGGTTTGCTAATACTGCTATCCTGGCTTTTGGAGCAATCATAGCGTCGACTTTGCTCGGAATATTCATGGGAGTTGTAGCTGCGCTACATAGAGGTAAATGGTTAGACTATGTTCTGAGTGTACTGGCTGTTGGCGGGATATCTATTCCAGTCTTTTGGTTAGGGCTATTGCTTATGTTTCTATTTAGCTTGAAATTGCATTGGCTGCCAACAGCTGGAAATGCAACTTGGCGTCATTACATAATGCCTACGTTCTGTTTGTCAGTATATTCTGTTGCATTTATTACTCGTATGGCTCGGTCTACAGTTCTTGATGTTTTGGGTAGTGATTATGTAAGGACTGCTCAGTCGAAAGGTTTGAGAGAAAGGGTTATCAACATCAGACATGTTATACGCAATGCATTGATTCCATTGATTACCACTGTAGGGTTGCGATTTGGATATATGTTGGGTGGTGCTGTTGTGACTGAGACAGTTTTTGCATGGCCTGGAGTAGGTCGATTGCTTGTAATTGCAGTTACTCAGCGAGATATTCCTGTTGTGCAGGGCATACTCTTAGTATTTGCTAGTGTGTTTATGCTAGTGAACATTATTGTGGACGTATTATATAGTGTAGCAGATCCCAGACTATCATATTAGATAGAGTTATGTGATGAACCTCAGATATTTTCTACGTAACTATCCCACAGCGTTTGTAGGCGCGGTCATAGTGTTAGTATTTTTAGTGACAGCATTGGGAGCTGAACAGTTAGCGCCACATGATCCAAACTGGGTTACCCCAAGAGACTCCGTCCAACCACCCAATAGTGAGTATATTTTTGGCGCTGATCATAACGGCAGAGACATATTAAGC
Organism: uncultured Anaerolineales bacterium; assembly: GCA_913040765.1. Classification (GTDB taxonomy): domain Bacteria; phylum Chloroflexota; class Anaerolineae; order Anaerolineales; family UBA11657; genus UBA11657. The sequence continues at coordinate 1,215 of CAJWIA010000069.1, forward strand.
CGTGTTATATATGGTGCTAGAATATCATTATTGATATCCATGACCTCGGTAACAGTAGGTCTTATCGTTGGTGTCAGTTTAGGTGCCTTGGCTGGTTGGAATTCTAAATATGAGCTAGTGATTATGCGTCTGGTGGATATGATGCTCAGTTTTCCTGGACTAATCACAGCGTTAGCTATTGTTGCTATTCTTGGATCTGGCATAGAGAATGTTATAGCCGCCAATATGGCTTATCAAATTCCGATGTTTGCTAGATTGACGCACGGATTGGTTCTATCTACAAGACCCAATACCTATGTAATGGCTGCTCGTTCGGTAGGTTTGTCTGACTTCTATATTTTGTTACGTCATATTATGCCTAATATACTTGGCCCTATAGTTGTACAAGGTAGTTTGCTAATTCCTGATGCCATTATGACAACATCCGCATTGAGTTTTCTAGGTCTTGGTGTGTCACCGCCCACGGCGGAGTGGGGAGGAATGTTACAGGACGGGATTAAATGGTTCAGACTTGCTCCTCATGTCATGCTATTTCCTGGGGGATGTCTGATGTTAACAGTTTTGGGATTTAACTTGCTGGGCGATGGTATGAGGCAATGGTTAGACCCACAACTTCGTATTAACTAGTATTAGTTTTGTATATTGTTTAAATACATTGTTAGGAATTCTTGAGTGATTTAGTAATATTTGTCATTTCAATAGCTAAATCAGGTGTTTTTGTTAGATGTGGTATAATTTTTTCTACTCAGAAGTTAGTATTGTTATACTAATGGAATCAAATATCTTTAGTTTAGTATTGCACGTACTATGTTCAAAACAGTTATTTGTAGCAAAAACGTAGCAAAAAAATAGGAGGACAATATGAGACAATTTTCTAGTAAGAAACATGTGTTTACTATCCTTATGATAGTTTTCATGTTAGTAGTTTCTGCCTGTCAACCTGCAGCACCTGCAGCTGATAGTGGAGACGATCGTTACGGCGGTAATTTAAAGGTGGGTGTTGCCGCTATAGTTCATCTTGATCCTAATGATGTTAACCAATATGGATTGAACGAAATTGTACAGCTTTTCTATGAGACATTGTTTGATCGCAATGAAGATGGAGAGGTCGTACCACTGTTGGTTAAAGAAGTTAGTCAATCCGATGATGGTTTAGTCCATACCTGGAAGCTGCATGAGGGTATCAAGTTCCACGATGGATCAGACTTCAACGCAGACGCAGTAAAGTGGAACGTTATGCGTAAGATTGATGAATCAAAGCCAATGGGCAGTTTGTTGCCAATTTCCAACATGAAGGTTGTGGATGATCATACGCTTGAAATTACTCTTTCTAGGTTGTATACGGGTATGTACAATATTCTTGCGGTCAAGACGTTTTCTATCTATAGCCCTAGTTTCTACGAAGAGGTCGGTTCAGACGGTATCAAGACCCAAGCCTCTGGAACAGGACCTTTCAAGGTTGATTCATATACTCCAAACGAGAAACTATTACTTGTGAAGAATGATGATTATTGGCAAGATGGTCTTCCATACCTAGATTCAGTTGAATTTGTAGAAGTTGCTGATGCAAATACGCGTGCTACTATGCTAGAAGCAGGTGACATTCATGTAGCAGTGGGAACTTCTATTCAGTCACTAGAGCAGTTGAAAACTGATGAGAATATCAAGGTATTGACTGGCCCAAGCTCTCGACATTACTATGTTAGTATGACTAACATTTACGAACCTTTGGATGACAAACGTGTTCGACAGGCGTTCAATTATGCTATTGATAAAGAAGGCATATTGGAAGCTGCTTTCAGAGGCTATGCAAGTGTTGCTGATGTAACCATTGTCAACGAAGCTGTAAGTGGTTATTCCCCAGCTGCTACACATCCGTATCCATATGATACAGATAAAGCCACGGCACTTCTAGCTGAAGCAGGTTGGACTGATTCTGATGGTGACGGAATCCTTGATAAAGATGGCAAGGCACTAGAATTGATCTTGCGTACTCGTAAGGGTGCTGTACCGGGCGATTATGAGACAGCAGAATTGGTGCAGGGTATGTTGCTAAATGTTGGTGTAAAGGTCAATGTTGATGTAGCTGATACTGCTAGCTTCCTAAAAGAGCTAAATCAGGATATAGCCAATGCTCCACATTATGATATGGTGAACTTGACTTGGGGTACTTTCACGGGTGACGCTGAGTATGTTATGAAGACATATGTGAGTTGCGATGCCTGGCCTCCAACGTACTGGGACTACTCCCATTACTGTAATGAAGAGGTGGATGCCTTAATTCAGAAGGGAGATGAAGTACCAACAATTGAGGAACGTAATGAACTTTACGCTCAAATCCTTGATATCATCAGAGAGGATGCACCTACACTCTTCCTGTTCAATGGTTTATCCACTATTGCTACTCGATCCGATGTGAACGGTCTTTATCTTGACCCGGCTCAGACTATATGGCCAGTCAAGTATGCTTGGCTAGACTAATATAATCTAAGCATAATAGCTTTAAAACTGAAGTAAAGTTTGCAAAAAAGTAGAGAGCTAACAGTGGTGTCTTCTGATGTATCCCAAGACACTCTGTTAGCTCTTTGGTTTCATTCGTTGAGATATTCTATCCAATTTAATAGTTGACAAGTATTACAAGCTAAGAGGGTTACCAATGAGCAAAAAAACTTGCGACCTATTGGTGTCTGTTGATGATGTTATGACCATGGATTCTGAAGATCGTATTATTCATGACGCAAGCATCGCTATTACCACTGACAAGATTGTGGCAGTTGGTGAGGCAGCAACTATAAGTGGTATGTACAAAGCTGATAAGGAAATCAACCTAAGAGGTATGATGGCTCTTCCTGGTTTGATTGATACTTATGGGCATGCGGGACATGGATTAATTAAGAGTTTATATCATCCAGATCATGGTTGGCCTACCAACCCGGTCTATTTCCATAATTCAAGTCCGCGGTGGTGGTATATGGAATCAATGCTTGCAGCTATAGAGCGCATAAGATTTGGTGTTACCACGGGATATAGTGTTATAGGGGCTACTCCTGCCAGAACTGATAACGTGATTTACGCTCAGAAAAATATTGAGGCCGTGGCTCATGTAGGTAGTAAAACGGTAGTGGGAGTAGGTCCTCCGGACCCATTTGTCAGCCATGTTCCCATTCCTTGGGAAGGTACATTATGGGAGAACGGACAAGCTACACGGTCATTGTTTACTTATGAACAATGTTTGTCTAATACTGAACAGATCATACATGATTATCACAAGTCGAACGATGGACGCATAGAGGTTTCATTACATTATCCGTATCTATTAAGTAGACAAGCAGCTCATCCCAAATTCCCTTACTCTTATAATAGCAAGGACATACCAGAGATGATAGGCAAGTCACAACAGATACGTGAAATTGCTGATAAACATAATGTGCTTTTGCATTCTCATGCCTTTGTTGGCTCTGTTGATTTTGCTTTGAAGGAATTTGGTGAAGGTGTTACAAAGGACCTTCTTAAAGGGCCTACTTTGTTCGCTCACTGCAATGGTTTGCGTGAGCAGGAGGTGAAAATCCTTGGTGAATGTTCGACAGGGATTGCTGTAGTGCCTTTTACGCATGAAAATCTCTGGTATGGCGTATGTCCTGTTTCAGATTTGTTACAAGCTGGAGCACAGGTTACAGTTTCTACTGATGGTTCGGCACCTTATACCTCCTATGATCTCATTGGTGAGTTATCACGTGTGGCTTGGGCAGAATGGCATCGTACTGGAAGCCAGGAAACTGTCTTACCAGCAAAATTATTGCGTATGGTGACAATTGATGCAGCACGTGCCCTCAATATTGATGAGAGAGTTGGATCTATCGAAGTGGGTAAACAGGCTGATATAACGGTCATCAATTTCCAGAAACCACATCTCACACCTTGTTATTCGGCTCCGTGGATGCTATCATTTTATGCGAACGGTAATGATGTTGATACTGTTATTGTCGACGGGGAAATACTACTTCAGGGTGGGCAGCACACTAATGTAGACGTAGATAAAGTTATTGAAGACGCTAAATTTGAAAGTAAGAAAGCTTTGCAAGGTGTCAATTATCAGAAATACATCTTTTCGTAGTATCTAAATACTGTGTGTGTAATGGCTGTCGTATAATATATTGATATGACCTCAATTAAAACAAATGTTGCTGATTTAGTAGAAGTTGGTATAAGTGCTCAGGTGGCGCATCCTGAGCTATCTAAAGGAGTATACAAACCCACTAAGCACGGAGAAAATGTGGTTCCTATTGGTATGGGAGGTATAGTATACAATGTTGGGATAGGATCGAATGCATTTAGACCTGGTGGAGATCATATTGAACCTGCGGTAAGTATAAGAAATCCAGACATAGAAGTCGATCAGGCACTTCATTACTATGGGTGTATAGGCAATGAGGTTGTGCTGATTGATGGGCCCGCGGCTGGCAAGAAAGGTACTATTACCGGTGAACACGCACGTCTAATGGTACACTTTGACGAAGATATATTACAAGCTATGAATGGAATGGATCAGGTTGTTGTAAAAACAGTGGGTAGAGGTTTGACAATCAATGGATATGAGGGTGTGATAACAAAAAAAATAGGACCACAATTATTAAAGCGATGGGATATTAGTGTTGGTTCAGACGGTACTCTAGATGTTCCAGTTGTTGCAGAAATTCCATCATACATCATGGGCAGTGGATATGAGTTAGCTCCGGATTTTGTTGATCAAGATATGATGACTCCTGACTGGGAAGAGTTGAAGGAATTAGGCTTGCAAGATCTAAAATTGGGAGATATTGTTGCTGTTTCAGATTCTGACCATCGTTTTAGTAGACGGTACTTGGAAGGTGCTGTCACCATCGCATTGATTATGCACGGTGATTCTTCGTGGTTGGGTCATGGGCCTGGATGTCAAGAGCTGATGTCATGTGTCAATGGTGAAATACGACCCGTTGTTGACCCTAAATGTAATATTGGTGGTTTGCTAGGTTTATAATAAGATAGTATTGTGGCAGGTAATATACAGTGATTAGAACTAATCAGGACAATTTAGTACGAATATCAGTGGTTGGAAAGGTAGATCAACCTCGTATGCCTGATGTGCCTGCTCTTCCGTATTTTGTTGATGCTGATGGAAAGGCTTACTTACTGCCTATGTATGGTGGTTTAATATATAACGTCAGACTTGGGGACAGTGTGGACAGATGGGCCGCAGAAATGATACAACCTGGTGCGTCTATTCGTAATGAGGTTGAAGGTGAAAACTCCGCATTACGTGCATTATCATGTTTGGGTAATCGTGCTCGAGTTGTGAGCGGTGCTGCTACTGGTCAAACAGGTATCGTAACTGGTAAAAGCGGAAGATTTTTGGAGCAAGTCATATGTGATTTTCCTGTAGAAACTCTCAATCTAATGGCTCCAGGAGATAATGTTCTCATAGAAGCTTATGGTACTGGCTTGCAATTGATTGATTATCCTGAAATTCATTTAAGAAGTTGTTCTCCACTTTTGCTTGATTCTCTTGGTATCCACGAAGAAAAATTGGGAGATGGTTTTACAGTGTCAGTGCGACATGAGCTGCCTGGGGAAGCTGCTGGGGCCGGTGCAGGTCTAAGCGAGTATGGTCCGATTGCGATTCAAATGTCGATTGCTTCTTCTTGTTTGGATAATGAACTGTGCTTTGGTGATTTGGTGCTGATTAAAGATTGGGATAGTACGTATAGTCATGGGCGTTTCAAAGAAAGATCGAGCGTTGGTGTTGTTTGCCAGGGCAATAGTCTGCGAGGAGGTCATGGACCAGGCGTATTGGTGTTTATGAGTGGACCATCTGCTGAATTAAGACCATTGATATCAGATGAAGCTAATATTGGTACAAAGTTAGTTGATAATAAATAATTGACCAATAAGGTAGTATTAAATAGCAACAAATCTATAAGAATTA
>CAJWIA010000070.1 GCA_913040765.1 uncultured Anaerolineales bacterium
ACCATATCCTTTAGTGGTAAATACGATAAAGTACTACTAACAGGTATACCAGTCACACCAGCTTTAGAATATCAATTTGTCCATGCGCCCGAATCATTAACACAATCTATAGAAGGTCTGATACCAAGTTCTATCGATTCAGAGTTTGCTATTAATAGAAAGCAATTCTCTTGGCTCATTGACGAACTCGGTGGAATTAACATTGTAGGTGTCAAACAAAACGGAACAAATGCTGTTTACTACATTACCAACCACCAAGATGTGAACACAAGAACAGCTCGACAAACTACAGTGATAAAAGCTATGGTATCCCGTGCAGAACTGCTTGAAAACAGTCTCGAAATCAACCAATATTTCAAACATCTACGTCCAGAAGTGACTGCAATGATTGACTTAACATCAATCGCCAAAAATATATTTCCAATTAATTCAAAAAACATTGATATTACAACACTAACAACAAATAACCTCGCGTATCTTGATGACATTGCTCATACATCCGAGTAGCAAGGTTCCGCAATATTATTCCCACACAATAAACTTTACAGCGCATTCTATTTTGACATCTGTTATACAATGACTGTACTACATAGATTAATAAGGAACTGATATGACGACAGAGATAACATTAGCATTCATTGGCGGCAGTGGCCTATACGACATGTCAGATCTCAGTAACAGAGAAGAGATTGAAGTTAACACTCCTTTTGGTAAACCAAGCAGCACAATAATGACTGGAATACTCAGCGATCAAAAAGTAGCCTTCTTGGCACGCCATGGTAAAGGTCACATTATTTCTCCATCTGAAATAAATTATAGAGCCAACATATATGCTCTAAAAACATTAGGGGTTAACCGTATTGTATCAATAAGTGCAGTTGGATCACTTCAGGACCAATTGGCACCAGGCAACATTGTGATACCTGATGGCCTGTTTGATAACACGCGCAAAAGGATAAATACTTTCTTCAACAATGGTATGGTAGCTCACATAGGTGTAGCAAATCCATTCTGCTTAGAATTATCCAAAACTCTAGCTACATCAGTCCGAGACACAGGAGTAACAGTCCATGAGGGTGGCGATTTCATCACTATCGAAGGTCCACGATTTAGTACAAGGTCAGAAAGTAATACATTTCGCAAATGGGGAATGAGCATTATCGGAATGACCACAAGTCCAGAAGCATTTCTCGCGCGAGAGGCCGAAATGTGTTATGCCGTAATGGCACATGTTACCGACTATGACGTATGGCATATCAGCGAAATCCCGGTCAGTGTTGAGATAGTAATACGCACTCTTACCCAAAACGCCTCAATAGCACAGGACGCCTTACGCAACTTAGCACACGATCTTCCTTCAAACCAAGTTCTAAATTGCGGCTGCAGTGATGCGTTAGCAGATGCAATAATCACTCAAGATGACTCAATCCCAGATGAAACCAAAAAGCACTTAGGATTACTAATCGACAAATACCTTTAAGTGAGTATCTTTAATCAAAAGAGTAGATACATAAATCCTCAACTCACAAACAGACATGAGGCGTTTCTGTTATTGTTTGCAATTGCATTTGTATGTCTGTCTGGATTTTCACTAAGACTTTCTCATTCCCCTATATATACTGCGGAACAAACAAACTCCCTTCTAGCTATTTCGATAATCCTCTGGGCCACAGTCTCTGCATTAGGACATTTCCTACTTAATATGTGGGTTCCTAACAGAGATCTGCTAATGTTTCCAATAACAACTCTGTTGACTGGTTGGGGAATGATTACAATATGGCGCCTTCAGGGCACATATGCTTTCAGATATGCTTTATGGTATGTAATCAGTATTATCTGTATGTTAGTTGTAATCCGTTGGTCACGACACCTCTCATTTCTCGAAAAGTATCCTTATTTGTCACTTATCACAGGCATTCTAATTACCGCCTTGACCGTTTTAGTTGGAGTCAGCCCTTCTGGAGAGGGACCTAATCTTTGGCTATCAATCTTACCTGTCAATTTCATCAACCACAAAATATACTTCCAACCATCCGAATTGCTCAAAGTATTAACTATATTGTTCTTAGCAGCTTATCTATCCAGAAACCGAACAACTCTTATTTTAGAAAACATTCAAAACAAGTACGCTCTACCGGCAGCATTTACTATACCTTTGATTACAATGTGGTCTATCAGCATTTTTATGGTAGTAATACAAGGAGATTTAGGAGCTGGATGGTTAATTTATTGGTGTTTTCTAGGGATGTTTTACCTACGCACTCGCAGAAAACGATATGCATTATCTGGAGTAACACTCTTCTTACTAGGGGTAATATTAGCTTACATTTATTCTGACTTGGTAAAATTTAGACTACATGGATGGATAGACCCTTGGTTTACGAATAAAACAAATTTTTATCAAATAGATCAAGCATTGATTGCCATGAGTAACGGTGGAATTGTTGGAACCGGACTGGGATCTGGAACACCGCAAAACATTCCTCTAAATCATTCGGACTTCATATTTGCTAGTATTGTTTCTGAATGGGGTTATGTAGGCGGTGTCGCAATAATAATACTGATATTTACGCTTATATACAGAATTTTTCGATCTGCTTATCTGCTCCCAACACACTCATTCTCTTCATTACTGAATACAGGTATAGGGTCACTTTTCCTTATTCAAACAATAATTAACATCGGTGGTGTGTTACGCATATTGCCACTTACAGGCGTGCCGCTTGTATTTCTTAGCTATGGAGGTTCAGCAATGTTATTAGCATATATATGCATGGGTTGTATATTCTTACCTAGAAAGGGATAGATTAGTTGCTTTTATACTTGTTGTCTTACAAAATATATTCAATAATAATCTACAAGCATCCTATTCGATGCCAACAACTAAGTTAATTACTCGTCTCTTGCCAACCTGAAGAATAATACTATCGGACTTCCCTAGTTTAGTCTTTATATCCAGTATTTTTACACTGTCTAATTTCACAGCACCCTGTTCTATCAATCTACGCGCCGCACTACGACTGTCAGAAAACCTACAATCGACTAAAACATCAATTAAACTACTATCAATACTAACATTGTAGTCTTCTATATCTTCCGGCAATGCACCCGCTTGAAAAACAGTCCTAAAGTGCTCTTTTGCATATTTCGCTCGCTCTGCACCCCAAAATATCTCTGTAATTTCCGAAGCAAGCTCTATTTTTGCATCTTTAGGATGCTTCTGGCCTGACTCTATCATCGAGACATGTTGGTTAATCTGCTCCGGACTATATCTCGTTGCCAACCGCCAGTAGGCATCCATAGCGTGATCTGGAATACTCATCACCTTTCCAAACATGTCCTCCGGACTGGAGTTGATCGGAATGTGGTTACCCATCGTTTTAGACATTCTCTGCTCACCATCAGTGCCAGGCAGTATCCCCAACACAATACCTACTTGCGGTTGTAATCCTACTGACTGCTGCAATTTTCTTCCTGCTACCACGATGTTGAATAATTGGTCTGTACCTCCTACTTGCACATCTGCATCCATAGCGACCGCATCATATCCTTGCATAAGTGCATAAAACGTCTCATGTAGATATATTGGTTCATTATTGGTAATCCTTAAAGCAAAATTATTACGAGCCAAAAATTGCTGTACAGTAAAATTCTGTGCTAGCTGAATAAGATCAATAAAACCAAGTTTAGAGAGCCATTCGCTGTTGTAACGCACTACAGTTTTTTTACTATCAAGTATGTTGAATGCTTGTTCAGCAAATGTTCGTGCATTACGTTGGACTTCTTCTTTTTCAAGGATAGGTCTGGTTTTATTCTTATCGGACGGGTCACCAATAAGTGCTGTATAGTCACCAATGAGAAACGTTACTTCATGACCAAAATCCTGAAATTGGCGTAATTTGCGGATAGTAATTGTATGACCAAGGTGAAGGTCCGTTGCTGTCGGATCATACCCACAATAAACCCTTAACGGCCTTTCTTCCAAAAGCAGCTGCCGTAATTCCGATCGCATAGACTGTTCAAGACTATGGTCACCATACTCAGTACCCTGCATCAGAAGCTCCAATTGTTCATTAATTGACATTCAAATCACCCCGAATTGCATAATTTCTGCATTATAGCAATCTCTCTTTACGTTGTCACTCTCAAATAGTTGTCGTATAATCCCTCCGATTTTCCATGAGGTTTATATAATGCGTACTGGTGACGAGATTAGGCAAGACTTTATCACATATTTCAAGGAACAACAGCATGCTGTTGTTCCTTCGGCGTCTCTAGTGCCTGCTAAGGACCCATCACTTTTATTCACAAATTCAGGCATGGTGCAATTCAAAGATGTATTTCTAGGTACCGATAAACGCAATTATACAAGAGCAGTTGATTCACAAAAGTGTATGCGTGTGGCCGGCAAACATAATGACTTAGATGACGTAGGTCGCGACGGTACGCATCACACATTCTTTGAAATGCTGGGCAATTGGTCATTTGGAGACTATTATAAACAGGAAGCAATACAAATGGCATGGACGCTCCTAACCGAAGTATGGCAAATTCCTCCTAACAATCTATATGTAACTGTTTTCAAAGACGAACAGGGTACTATTGATACCGACGAAGAAGCTGCATCATCATGGATAGGCCAACCTGGATTTAATCAGTCACACCTTTTTTATAGAGGTAGACACGACAACTTTTGGGAGATGGCCGAAACAGGACCTTGTGGACCATGCTCAGAAATTCATGTCGATTTGGATCCTAGTACAACTGTTGTATCTAATGATATGTTAGACACAGACCGTTTTGTGGAACTCTGGAATCTTGTGTTTATTCAATACAATCGTGTGTCAGTAGACAAACTAGATTTCCTACCTACTGCACATGTCGACACAGGCATGGGTTTAGAACGAATTGCAGCGGTACTGCAGGACGTTCCTTCTACTTACCATACAGATTTGCTATGGCCTACTATTGTGGCTACTCAGACATTAGCCAAACATAGCGATAACGAAAGAGATGAATGTTTGACCCCTTACCGTGTTATTGCTGACCATATAAGGGCTGCCACATTTCTAGTTGGTGACGGAGTCGTTCCAGGCAACACAAACAGAAACTATGTATGTAGAATGATCATTAGACGTGCCTCCAGATTTGCAGCAGAAATTGGTCTGCGTACACCCTGCTTATCAACTATATCTGAAACAGTGATAGAGACTTATAAAAATGCCTATCCGGAGCTAGAGGAACACAGTGGAACAATCAAGGACACCATCCATCAAGAAGAGACTATCTTCCATAAGACAATCAATTCAGGCCTATCTTATCTGGATTCCATTATAGAAACAGCTACTGCTGAAAACAGGAAGATAGTGACAGGCACAGAAGCCTTTGAACTCTATGCAACATATGGTCTCCCTGTAGAAATTACAAAAGACTACTGTGAAAAACAAGGGCTTGATGTAAACCAAGTAGATTTTCGCCAAGCAATGAAAGCCCACCGCGAAGCCTCAAAACCCACCTCTGGCACTGACAATCTAATAAGTCCAACTTCAGAGATGTTCCTAGACCTTCTAAATAGCTTACAGAATGATAACCATCTAACATCACAAGGTGTAGAGCATTCACCTTATGGGCCACCCACTCTAACTACAAAATTACTAGCGTTGGTATCAGAGGATGGTCAAATTCTTACACAAGTGCAGCCAGGACAATCGATAGGAGTCATACTATCTAGCACCCCTTTTTATATGGAATCCGGTGGCCAAGCAAGTGACAGAGGAATCGTACAATCTATTGATAATAATTGGGAAATCTATATCGACAATGTATACCGCCCTACTGCTGGACTCATAGTACATTTAGGAACTGTACACAAAGGCTCTCCAAACTCAGGAGTCAACTGTACAGTCTCAGTGGACTTATTAGAACGCTCAGCTATTACGAGAAATCATACAGGAACACACATACTGCACCGCGAACTACGCAACATCTTGGGTGAACATGCCCGACAGGCTGGCTCATCAGTTACTCCAGATCGTATAAGATTTGATTTCACTCATAACAAACCGCTTACAAATGAGCAATTAGATCAACTGACAGAACAAATAAACACGATCATAATGGAAAACCACAAGATACATTTAGGGCACGAGAGTTATGATGAAGCAATTTCACGTGGTGCTACCGCCCTATTCGGCGAAAAATATGGTGATGTGGTCCGCACCGTTCAAATAGGTGATGATCACAATACGTATTCCATTGAGCTCTGTGGAGGTACACATGTACAGCAGACCGGTGACTTAGGTCTATTTCTAGTCACCAGTGAAAGTTCGATATCCTCTAACACACGTCGAATTGAAGCAATTACAGGTAAAACAGCATTCACATATGCAAACAACTCATTAAATATTCTTGACAACATATCCAACACACTCCAGTCCGAAATTGATGACATACCTAATAAAATTAAACAAATCCAAGCCGATTATACTCAAGCTCTATCCAAATCTGAGGCTCTTGAACTTAAACTTATACAGCATCAATTACACAAAAAACTTGCCTCTACAAAACATATAAATGACATACCAGTTCTGATAACTGATGTAACAACCACCAACGTAAAACTTCTCCGAGATATGACCGATTGGTATATTGAACATAATCCCAATGGGATTATTATACTTGCTGCAACTGCAAACTCCAGGGTTAATCTCATAGTAAGAGTAAGCAAGACTCTAGTAGACCGAGGACTTAACGCGGGAAACATAGTGTCAACTATTTCCCACATAGTCGATGGTAAAGGTGGTGGCAATCCAACACTAGGTCAAGGTGGTGGCAACAACCTTCATAAACTGAATGAAGCATTATTAGAAGCATCAGAGATAATCAAACGAACATTGTCGGAGAACATTTAAACTTTTGCGAGAGCAACTCGTCAACCTAGAAAATAACGACGATTACCATTCAGCCCGAGACAAAATGGGTCAAGTCCAGGTAGATAGGATCTTATTGGTCTGGCCAAAACCCACTCGAGGCCAAAATATTCCTCTATCCAGAAGACTTGACGTATTACTGATGCATCGTCATGCTACTAGATTAGGAGCACATCTAGGAATAGTAACTGACCACGAG
>CAJWIA010000071.1 GCA_913040765.1 uncultured Anaerolineales bacterium
GGATTTTTGATTGAAACAGTTTTTATTTCACTGTCAGGAGTAATGGCTCCAGGGGCCCTATCTGCTGTGACCATTAATCATGGAATGCGCAACAGTCGAGCTGGTGTCTCAGTAGCCATAGGGCATGGTATCGTGGAAGTGCCACTCTTAATCCTTATATACTATGGTGTTGGTGCGTTGATGCAAATATCTGGATTTCAGGTATCAATAGGTATTCTTGGTGGTGTTTTAATGGCTTGGATGGGGATGACCATAATACGCAGCAGTGGGACTGTTTTATCTCAAGCAAGGAGGGGCGAATCATCTGTTTGGGCTGGTGTGATGCTGTCTGCTGGAAACCCTTATTTTTTGATATGGTGGGCTACTGTGGGATCATCTCTAGTAATTAGATCAGTGGAATATGGTCTTGTAGGCGTTTTGCTATTTGGGATATGCCATTGGATGTGTGATTTGGTATGGCTTTGGTTGTTGGCCTTTCTTGCACATAGGGCTAGTGCGAGTTTTGGAGGTGCTTTCGTGCGTATCACATCGTTGGTAAGTGGAAGTTTTTTATTGATAATAGGGTTCAGATTTTTATATCAAGCACTAAGCACAATGAATTCTATATGAATTATTACAGTTCTCATAGTTTATTTATGGCATTATGCATGCGCGTTAAAGCTGTCTCAAGTACGGATCTTGGGCATGCCAGGTTGAGGCGTATGAAACCATCACCACCTGGTCCAAACATAGCTCCGTCACTAAAAGCAACTTTAGCCTTGTTCAAGAAGAACTCTTGAGGGTTTGCATCGGGAATGTTGATTTGGCTACAGTCCAACCACATTAAATATGTCGCTTCTGGGCGGGTAGTACGTATATTTGTCATATGCCTATCTATATACTGAATTACATAATCTCGATTTTCTGACAGATACTCTAACAATTGCTGAAGCCAGATGTTTCCATGTTGGAATGCTGCTAATGCAGCAGTATAGCCCATGACGTTAACACCTGGAATAATACCAGCAGATGCCTCACGTACTTGAAGCATTAGATCTGGATTCTGAATAATTGCATATCCACAGCTTAGTCCAGCCAGATTAAACGTTTTGCTAGGGGCCATTAGTGTAATACATCTAGCAGCTATGTCATCAGAGATTGCAGCTGTCGGATAATGTGTTTTACTGCCTAGGATTAGTTCGCAGTGAATCTCATCAGAGCAGATAATAAGATTATTACGTTCAGCTATTGTTGCTAGCTTGGTTAATTGGTCCTTGCTATACATTTTTCCTACTGGGTTATGAGGGTTGCTGAGAAGGAACAGTTTAGTATTTGTGTTGATGCTTGCATCTAATTTAGCATAATCTATTTCATATTCTATATGTTTGGTATTGTCTTTGCGTATCAATGGTGCATGATTGACCGATTTGTTTTGATTTCTAATCGCATCCATAAATGGAAAGTAAATCGGTGGTTGTATCAAAACCTCGTCACCTGGATTGCCAAATGCGCGACAGCAAGCATTTAGCGCACTTCCAAGACCTGGGAAAAATATTATTTGCTCAGGAGATATTTCCCAGTTATACAATTTTTTTGTACGCACACAAATAGTTTCAAGAAGCTCAGGCAGTGTGTGCGCCGAATATCCAAACACGCCATGCTCTACTCGTTTTAGAAGAGCGTCTTGCACTTCCTTTGCTACGGCAAAGTCCATATCTGCTACCCAAAGGGGTATCACATCCTTATCGTAGGTCTCCCATTTTCCGCTTCCAGTGCCGCGTCTTTCAATTGTTTTGTCAAAGTTGTACTTCATGTTTCGGACCCTCTCTATGTTTTTGGATTGGCGATTAGAATATAATGATGGCCCATGTTTGGTAGCTCCTGGCATCCTGATAGTGTATAACCTGTATCAAAAGCTGACGTCAGAGCTGATCCAAGAAACTGACGCCAGAGGCACAAATTTGATTGTTCAGATGTTGCTCTGGCGTCAGTTTTGTTAGGCAGAGGCACAGCCAATATGACATATTTTTCATCGGTTGGTATATGTACATTACAATCCCTGTCAGTCTCAGGTGCTGACACTATATATAGGTTTTCATGCGATAGATTGTCTTGGCTCTGCTTGGCTATTGCTCGCAAAACTCTTGGACTTGTCAGATTCCAATCTACCTGTAAACGGTCTGTAGTTAGTCCAATATTAAGATCGTCATCTAGATCGCCATATGCGTTCTTGATATATGTTTGTGATGTCACGCCTAAACTCTCTAGATTAAATATCGCATTTGCACGCTGCAGAGGGTCGAAAGTCCACGTGATCCTATCAGTCATACCCTGAGCTAATACTGCATCTCTTTGGGCTAATTTTAGTTGCAATCCAAGTCCTTTCCTTCGAAATTTTGGGAGTACTGCCAACTGGTGACTACAGTGTTTAGCAACTGTTTGACCATCAATATCTCTTTCATAGGCTGGGAAACCAAATACAAATCCGACCATTCCACCCAATTCGTCTGGCCCATCAGGTAAATATGCAGCCAACAAAATACCTCCATTTTTGGCCAATGTGATTAGTAATGGAGTTGGAGCTACAGCCTCACCAGTACCGCCCCATACCCACTTTCCCAACAACTGGACTTGCTCGCAGGATGTGTGGTCTAATACTGGGCGAATATCAGAAAGAAGTTTTGACATATTCGTGGGTAGAGGCTGTTGTGGATTATGATCCTGCAATCAATTGTTGATTACGTGTTACCATGGAATGGTTTTGCCAGTATAGTCATAAAAGCGACCGGTATCTTCCAACTGTATATAGTCAATGACCTGGAGCATTCCACTGACAGATTCGTTTGTGTCAATATCGGCGTTTGGTCCTCCCATATCTGTTTTTACCCAACCAGGAGTAATGCTTACAACTATAATTTTATGATCTGCAAGTTCATGTGCCATCTGAATCGTGCTCATGTTCAACGCAGCTTTACTTGAGCTGTAGATACTAGCATACTTTTTCGTGCTGGATTCAGATGCTCTGTTAAGTGATCCCAGTCCTGAAGAAATGTTTACTATTCTTGGGTGTTCCCCTTTTTTCAACAGTTGTGCAAATTGTTGAATCACTAATATAGGTGCAACCATATTGACTGCTAGGATCGACTTGATTGTGGAGGAGTCAAATGTTCCCAATCCTTTATCTACTGGTGAAACTGCAGCATTATTCACGAGTAAATCAAGTCCGTTTGTTTTGGAGCTAACTAGGTTATGTGAGTCCGATAGTGATTTATCATCGGTCACATCCAGTTTAATTATTGAAATTTGTTGAGGCGAGTCCTCTTGGAGTTTTAGTAGTTGACCAGCTTTACTAGGATTTCTACATGCTGCAAATACGTGCGCATCTCGCATTATTAATTGTCGTACAAACTCCAATCCTATTCCTCTGTTTGCCCCAGTGATTAGTGCTTTCATATCTTCACCTCCAGAATAATTATACTGAAATCAATTGATGGTAGTATCATATTACAATGGTCGATTGTATATACTAATCCAAATTTATCATAGTCATGGTTGTTGTACTGACGTTCACCGAACTATAATTACATCAGATTGCGACAGGAGCGATTGCGATGAAAATTGATCGGGTTGAAATGCATCATCTAGAGCTGCCGTTTGTTCATCCATTTGAGACGAGTTTCGGTCGTGAAACAAAGAGAGAGTTTATTCTATTGTCAGTTACTGCTGATGGTGTCACAGGATGGGGGGAATGTGTTGCTGGATCTGGACCATGGTATTCCTATGAGACTGTAGGGACAGCTTGGAATATTTTGGAAGAATACTTGATTCCTTTAATTCTCTATGAGAATATTGACAAAGCTGAGGATATAGTAGGGTATTTTGATCGTGTCCGAGGTCATCCCATGGCTCGCGCTTGTGTAGAAAATGCTCTATGGGACTTGGTGGGATGTACAAAAGGTTTGTCTTTGGCAGAAATGTTGTCTGCAGAGCGTGATTCCGTATTAGTGGGTGTTAGCGTTGGCATAGAGGAGAATATAGAAATACTACTTGAAAGAATTGCGCAACATGTAGATGAGGGATACAGGCGTGTTAAGTTGAAGATTAAGCCAGGTTGGGATGTGGATGTGGTGAAAACTGTGAGAAACAGATGGCCGAACCTTGCACTTCAGGTTGATGCTAACTCAGCTTATTCTTTATCTGATATTGAAATTTTCCTGGAATTAGATCAATTTGATTTGCTCTTGATTGAACAGCCATTGCATCATGACGACATTGTTGATCATGCAAAGTTACAAAAGCAATTGATGACCCCCATTTGTCTTGATGAAAGTATACATTCTGTTGAGCATGCCAGATGGGCACTAGACATCAGTGCCTGTAAGATAATCAATATTAAGGTGGGGCGCGTGGGAGGTATAACAGCAGCATCTCGGATTCATGATTTGTGCGCTGATAGTGGTATACCGGTATGGTGTGGTGGGATGTTAGAATCAAACATTGGTCGTGCTGTGAACGTAGCATTGGCTGCGATGCCTAATTTCAAACTAGCTGGCGATATATCAGCATCAGCTCGATATTTTCATCACGACATAGCATTACCTAATTTCGTGCTTAACAGTGATTCCACATTGGATGTTCCAAGTGGTGATGGGGTGGGGGTTGTAGTGGACCAAGATAGACTAGCACATGCTCGTATTTCATCAAAATTATTTTCTTAGACAGACTTTTTGTGTTTGTCAAAATTATCTGATTGAACATATTTGGTATCTAGCAAATTCGAATCTCTACTTGACAATTTAAATACTGACTAAATCATATGCGTAAAAATAGATATTTTGTTCACAGAGTGGCAGTAGTTGGTTCAGGTACTATGGGAGCCGGTATTGCTGCTCTTCTAGCAGGTGCAGGATTTCCCGTACTTTTATTGGACGTAGTTCCTGGTGAGCTTACCGATCAAGAACGAGCACTTGGCCTATCCCTTCAAGATTCGGTGGTGCGCAATAGGATTGTCTGTGACAATCTTCTAAAGAGTCATAATATATTTTATGCGAAACGCGATATGGAACTAATTACCATTGGCAATTTGGAAGATGATTTCGAACAATTGACTTCTGTGGACTGGGTTGTGGAAGCAATTGTAGAGAATATTGAACTCAAAAAACAGTTTTTTCAAGCTCTTGATAGAATTAGACCCATTGAACAAATTGTCTCTACTAACACTTCTGGATTGCCGATTCACGAACTTTCTGTAGATAGATCTGATGAATTCAAAAGCAACTTTTTAGGCGTTCATTTTTTCAATCCTCCGCGTCATATGAAATTGTTGGAGATCATACCTACTTCTGAGACTAATGCAGAATTAGTTGACTTTTTTTGTAGCTATGTCAGTAGACGTATTGGAAAAAATGTCGTGTTGTGCAAAGACACCCCTAGTTTTATTGCCAATCGCATAGGATTAGCTAACAACTTTTGGCGTATGAGTTATGCGATGGATAATGGATATACCGTTGAAGAAGTCGATGCAATAGGTGGAATGTTAATGGGATATCCGAGTACGGCTGTGTTTCGTTTGATGGATTTGGTTGGTATAGATGTGATTCATATGATTGGTTCCAATATTAACCAAATGTTACCAATGGATTTTGCAGGACTAAAAAAGGATAGTACTCTGGAAAAGGCTTTGAGTAGAATGCTTGAGCACAATTGGATTGGTAACAAGGTGAAGGCTGGGTTTTACAAACAGATTTTGCTTGATGGCCATGGTAAGCAATTCTGGCCACTAGATTTTGAAAATATGACTCACAACAGTCCGTCAGCAGTGCATTTTGAATCGCTGGAAAAAATAAGAGAAATTGGTGATTTGGGTCAACGGCTGCGTACTTGGCTAACTTACAATGATCGCGCTAGTGATTATGTGTGGCACACTTTAGCTTTCCTGTTTAGCTATGTGAGCACTAAAGTATTAGAAATATCCAATGATCTAATTTCTGTTGATAATGCCATGCGATGGGGATATATGATGGACAGTGGCCCATTTGAGGTTTGGGACATGCTAGGTGTTGCAAATACTGTTGATCGTATGAAAACTGATGGTTACACCGTTGATCCCTGGGTTACAGAAATGATTGTTTCTGGCAACAGTTCATTTTATCGTGAATGTAATGGTAGCAGAGAGCAATATGATTGGATTTCGGGTGAATATGTGTCGTTGTCCTCCAACTATCCGCTAGTCAATTTTAGTATTCTTAATGAGAAACCTAGAAAATTAGAAGCAAATAGTGATGCTACTTTGTTTGACATTGGGAGTGATGTACTGCAATTGGAATTTCATAGTAAGGCAAATACTATTGGGATAGATACACTCGAAATAATTCAGACTTCTCTCAATCATATAGAGGCTAGTGACAAAGTGTTGGGATTAGTAATAGGCAATCAGGGAAAAATGTTTAGTGCCGGAGCCAACGTTGATATTTTGGTTAATATGTCTGATAGTGATCGAACGAATGCTTCAGTAAATCAGTTTATATGTCAATTTCAAAATACTATGCAAAAAATTAGATATTGTACAAAGCCAGTGGTTGCAGCTCCATTTGGTCTTACACTTGGTGGTGCTGCTGAATTAGTCCTCGCGTCTAGTCGTGTTGTGGCAAACGTTGAACTAAGAATGGGCTTAGTAGAAGTGGGGATCGGTCTTATTCCTGCTGGAGGAGGATGCAAGGAGATTTTGCGTCGATTAGTAAATCCTCTTATGCGTATACCTAGTGCTGATCCCATACCTTTTGTTCGAAATGCTTTTGAGATGATACGGACATCACAGGTTAGTAACAGTGCGTTTGATGCACAAGAGGTTGGATTTATGCATTTGGGTGATCGTATTGTTTTAGATAAGAATAGATTGCTTAGTGAAGCAAAAGCAGAGGTTGTACACATGTCACAGAGCAATTATTCTCCTCCAAGGGCTGAAAAGATTTATGTGGGTGGGCAGAATATGGCGGCAGTGCTTACTTCTGATCTATTTCAAATGTATGAGGCAAAACATATAACTGACCATGACTTAGTAGTCGGGCAAAAACTAGGCTGGATTTTATCTGGCGGTGACATCACTGCATCACAATTTGTTGATGAACAGTATATTCTGGATTT
>CAJWIA010000072.1 GCA_913040765.1 uncultured Anaerolineales bacterium
AACGTTCAAGGACCGTATACCACCACCTACCGGTGTCGTCAGGGGACCTTTGATGCCAACCAAAAACTCACGGAAAGCATGTACAGTGTCTTCAGGTAGCCACACATCAAATCTATCAAATGCCTTCTGACCCGCAAACACTTCCATCCATGATATCTTTCGTTGATCACCATACGCTATTGTCACAGCAGAATCCAGTATCCGGCGAGATGCTCTCCAGATGTCAGGTCCTATACCATCTCCTTCCACAAACGGCACAATAGGATTGCTAGGGACAATTAATTCTCCATCCAGCATCACAATTTTGTTTCCTGCGGGAACTTCAGTAGTCGAGTAATTCACTCAGATACTCCTGTATATTTTCTAATTCTTCCAGTAATTTATTGCTGCTATCACATTCACTCTAGCTTACGTTCAATGATTTCTTTATAAATTTCGAACGGCATAGATCCCTCAACCTTTTCTCCATTAATGAAAACAGTGGGGGTTGCATTCACACCCATCTCGGCAGCAAGTGCTGCATCTTGCTGAACAACTATACTGGATTTACCTTCATCAAGACAGCTGCGAAAATCTCCACCATCAAGATCTATATCCTCTGCAAATGCAATCAGTCTGCGCTCTGAATATTGATCACGAGCTCCAGTCTGATTAGCATATAGAATGTCATGATAAGGCCAAAACGCACCCTGCTGATTAGCGCATTCAGCTGCCTCAGCCGCAAATCTTCCTACAGACTGATCAAAAGTTGCATAATGATATTCATAACGCACAAGTCCAGATTCAACAAAATTACTCTCAATCTGAGAAGCAGCATCTCTAGCAAGTGTACGACAATGCGGACAAGGAAAATTGGAAAAACTTTGTACCAAAACCGGGGCATCTACAGAACCCAAGGCTTTCCCATCTGCGTATGCAGGCACCTCTTTATCCACAGACACTATCTCAACAGCATCTTGATTGCTCTGCCGAATTATTAATATGACCACAATTAACACAACAGCGATAATCGCTCCAATAGAAATGAAACGCTGCCTACGTTTTTTATTCTGCTGTTCAACCCGCGTCTGTGCACGTTTACTCATACAAAAACCTCACAATTGCTAAGCCGGCATTATAAACCATGAATGGATTTGCACAAGGGTGATTTTCATGTTACTACAAAGTAAACTATCTTATTGAGTTACCAGGAAATGATTTGATACATAGGTTCGGCAGTGTGATTAAGTGAGTCAAATAACCAAGGACCAGTTTCAAAATGAATTGTTCGTCCTTTAGGAATATTTGATGTCCAGTAATTAGAATTTTGCGGATGAACAAACAATACTCCACCACTGTGGGGTAATTTTGTAGATGAAGACAACAAATGAAATCCTGGTATCTCGCCTGGTTGGCCTGGCACAAGAAATTCAGCATAACGATTTCTATCCCATATCTCGGGCTCAACCCATACATTTGCACGAACACCATTTGATTCAATCTGTAAATTACTCCCGGTCCAACCAACCGACAATCGGCGATTAATCTGTAATGCCAATGATGTCTCGTCACCCTGATAAGCTCTAAACACATATGGCTCATTCAAGAAATCACTAATAATAAAATCGCGCACAGAAAATATTATCGATATTCCGAGCAAACCTGATACTAGTACCATACCTGCAAACCGGTCGGAAATCCGTCTGATCCAATTGTACATACTTTTCAGGCCAAGTGCTGGAACTATGAAAAGCACCGGTAATATCCCTACGGAACGCAAGAAATGTGGAGCACTCTTTGACATAAAAGTGGGCAACAAAAAAACACATATCCAAGCCAACATTAGAACACCTCGAGACCGGTAACGCTCAGAAAGACTTCTAGTAAAACCCCACAACACAGGTATAGCCATAGCAAAGTCAAAGATTGGGCGACCTGGAATGTTGTGCAGGGGATTAGCGTCCCCTCGCATGAAAAACATCCTTATTACTAAAACTGCTTGTATAAATATTGTCCTGAGTAGATCATAAAATCCTTGTCCCTCATAAAACACCGATAAACTGCGCGGACGTGAAAATGACTGCGCCAATAAATCGCTCCTATAAACCAATATGGGTAGAGCAACCACTACAGTAATGGATATCATGACAAGCATACCTCGCCAGTTGACAACAATTTCATTGCGGTACCACAGTACCATACCAACTACAATGAAAATAATGGCAGGTATCACAAACAAATTGACTGTATATGTGTAATGAGAAACGCCAAAACACAAACCTGCTATGATCCAAATTGATGGGTTGCGTCTACCTGATGCACGCACAGCAAAATAGAGTGCAGCAGCAATCATCACAGCAAACACCACCGATCGTGTTCCATAACGTCCCAAATACATTGGCCAGACCGTGCAAGCACATAGTATTGCAGTTAACAATCCGACCTTTCGATCAAATAGTTCCTTAGCCAGCAGCCCAACAAATCCCACTAGTGTCAAACTACATATCACATATGGAAGACGTAATGCTCCAGGAGTATTACCAAATATTGATAGTGAAATAGCTGTCAAATAGAAATGTAGAGGTTCCCTACTATCGTCTAGAACTAATAATGCCGGATGTTCTCCATTCAATATCTGAGATGATACCAAACCATTGAGAGCTTCATCATAATTAAGCCCTAATGGGGCACTATTAATTTGCCACAATCTTAAACAAGCAGCTAAAAGTATGATGCCTGTAGATATAAATATACGTTGGAGCATAATACAATCATAACTATTACAACAATATGTGACAATCCGCCAAGTAGTTATTCATTAGACATGCTGATTACACTTTTAACAAAGTCAAGTATGCGCTTCGATCGCCTAGACCAAGTGTATTTACTAACTAATACAGTAGCATTATCTACTAATCGCGATGACAAATGTAAGTCGGATCGCAATCTCTGAATTGCTATCGCCAGTGAGCTAGGGTTATCGGGTTGTACAAGCAAAGCTGTCTCATCATGTTCAATGATCTCTCGCAAGGATGGTAGATTTGAGGCAATGATTGGTCGCTGAGCAGCCATATATTCGAACAATTTAATTGGAGACGTATAAAATCTAGATATGTCCGAATCTCCACTATTAGGGATAACTAACACATCAGCAGCAGCCATATAGGTGGATATATGTTCATAAGGCACATATCCCGCCAAATGGATATTGGTAAGTTCCGATTGTTTAGCAAGCTTTTCTATACGTGGCAACTCCTCAGGTGTACCACCAACTAACCAAATCTGCTCATTGTCACTCAACTGTGAAGCTGCTTCAACCAAAGTATCTACACCCTTCCAATGATACATATGCCCTACATACATAATGACAAACATACTTTCATCGATACTTAAATGATGACGTGCTGCGGATTTGCTTAAAACACCGAAGTCTTGAAGATCAACTGCATCAGGAACAACTGATATTCTCTTTTCAGAGATGCCTAACTCCAGATATCTAGTTGCAAGAATATTAGTCAGAACAACAATACCATCCAGCTTGTTAACTAACCATCTGCTAAGCGCTAATCCTAATCTACTGCTGGGATACTTGTGCGCTTCATAAATTACCGTGCTAGTATTTTCCTTTCTTAAAATAACTAATAGAGCTGCTGTCAAGCTATCACGCGTGTAATACACATCTGCGGTGCTAGTTAATAACAATGGGAGTAACGCAATATGATAGGTTATGGTCTGAATCGCAAATACAACTTTGTAAGCTAAAGATTTTCCAAATGGCAGGCTAGGCACAATACTGAAAAGATCAAGTGAATATACCAACCTTCGTTCAACATCGCGCGGCAATTTATAATATTTTTGCAGATCAACAACTGATTGTAACCAAGGTCTATTTACCCTTCTGGGATGTACAATTTGTATGTCAACATCAGCAGCCAATGCAGCACAGGTTTTCATGATCTGTATGGCATGTGCTTTTTCACCTGGTAAACGAGAATTAGTAAGATAAATAAATTTCATCATTGGCTTCCTATCATTGCATGCAAACTATCAACCAAATCCTTGCCTACTTTAGTCGGAGTCAATCTGTCAATCACACGCAAACAACCTGATTCAGCCAATTGAGTCATCAACTTCTTATCTTTAGATAGCAAAACCAATGCCTCAGCAAGCGTACGATCATCTGCTAATGGAACTAACCACAAATGTTCCATATGCTTAAAATTTTCACGAATGCTCATCGTGTTCCCAGTCACTACAGGCTTTTGCATAGCAAGACCTTCAAGTATTTTATTGGCCATTGCTTTCCGAGCCTGAGATGTATCACCAAACACCCCGAGAACGATATCCGAGTTAGCAATGCAATCAGATAATTGTTCAAAAGGAACTTTCGATAAGAATTCTATGTTTTCAACACCTAATTTGTCAGCTAATTGCATAGCATGAGACTTCCCCTCACCATCACCAATGAGCCTAAAAGTAAGGCCTGGATATCGGCTTAAGTTTGCAGCTGCTTTGATTATTGTCTCAACCCCATGATTAGGTATATAAGATCCGTGGTACATAATGACAAATCTATCTGTGTTAGTTTCCGATTTTGGTTTAGGAAAAAATAAATTGTCGTCAACACCCAACGGGGTTACTTGTACCTTCTTCGGAGAAATCTTAAACTCGTTGACTAAATACTCTTTGTAAGCCATCGTACCTGTTAATATTTTTTTTGATAACATACCTGCAATCTTGTCTACAAAATACAACTTCCTTGCCATAAAACTGTTGATTGAATATCTGCCGCGTTCTAGCACACTAGCTTCATATAGACCAATGACCATATCAAAAATCACAGGCCTACCTGTTATTTGACCTAACAACCAAGCCAAGGGTACCACTGTCTGACAAAATTCTGCCACCACAATCAAATCACACTCACGCCAAACTTTTCTGTATTGTTTTATTAAAGGTAAGACTTTCTTATATGTTGGCCAAGATTGAGGAACATTACAGTATGTTATTTGACAACCATTTAACTCTAAAGCACGACGTATGAAATTATTGCGAGTGTACGAGAGATCAAATGCACCAAAGTAGCATATCCTCATGATATAGATTTATGGCAGAGATACCTTGTACAACTCAATCCACTCGTTAGTCATATTATCACCTTCTGGAAGCACAACCTGCAATCTTTCTTGAGTATCTGGATCATAGAAACCTGTAGTTAAGGTGTAATGGCCAGCCGATGGTGCTACCAACTTCACCGATTCGTCTAATATTTCACCGGGAGCCCACCAAGATGTAGGATACTCATTGTTTATCGGTGTGGCATCTATTTGAGCTACTAGTCTATCATCATGCCACATATGTACAAAGTATTTGTAATCATGTTCAATTTGACTATATGACTGCCAATACAAAGTCAGATCAACGTCTAGATCATTATGGACACTATCATATCCTAGCAAAGCCAGCTCATCACTAAAATTTGCTGGTTTTTGATGTTGCATGTGGGGCACAGAAAAATTGCGTTCACGATCCATTATCTCAATTGGCACGCTGTATCTTGCTCTTGATTTGTCACTTGCATTTTGAACCACGTCCACTGTCAACACATAATTGCCTGAAGGTATATCTGTATCTAAGCGTAAAAAATATTGATTGGTAAACACCAATCCAGTGCTAAATGTGTTCTTTGCCTGGTCCAGAGTAATATCTGTTTCAGAGTCAAAAACTAGATTGCCTTCTAAAGACAAGATATTCCAACGTAGGCCAATATCTGCTAAGGTGGGATGTACAACTTGCCATGTAGCACCAACATTGAGCGGTTGTCCTTGGACTATTTCCTTAGCTACCACAATATTTAATAAATCTATATAATCTGAACCTGCCAGGCTATCTGCAGAGGCCTTTATCTCAATAATCCCAGAGCTGCTTAAGCCACTTTCACTCGTATCAAAACCTATATCATGAACCGAATCGGGATATACCCCAAAACTCAGTATAAGAGGTACGCCAATTGGCAAGTTTTTGTCCACCACTAATGATATTTTATGAAGAACATATTCGCCCACCTTCTGATGTACCCTTGGAAGACCCTGTAAATCTGCTTGAGCGTATTTTGTGTTGTTCGCATCCAACAAATGCACAAAAACCTTATAGTCATGTGCCGCCACAAAATCTATACGCTCAATAAGATGAATGGTCCATATTTCTTCAGGCTTAGGAACGCTGTCTTTGGAGTCCCTAATAAAACCCAAGAAAGTTCCTCCATTGGATAATGAAATCGGATGTAACGGCACCAAATCCGCGCTAAAGCTCGCTGATGGAGACAATTCTGTAACACGAAAACCTCCCTCTCTAATCTCTCCTTCAGAGAAAACGAAGGGGCGTCCTTCATAATCTGATTTACCTAACAAAATCGCTCCATTTGTACTCAAAGGCATGGCGCGGTCTTCCCAAACCACTCTAGCATTCCTAGATTCTTGCAAAGCCTCCCATTGCATATTGTCACTTGAAGCAATTATCAACAAATCGCGATTGGATTTCATCGCACGTTCTTC
Source organism: uncultured Anaerolineales bacterium (assembly GCA_913040765.1). Taxonomy (GTDB): domain Bacteria; phylum Chloroflexota; class Anaerolineae; order Anaerolineales; family UBA11657; genus UBA11657. Next base: position 6,534 of record CAJWIA010000072.1, read on the forward strand.
AGCTACATCCAAAGCAGCAATTTGATCATCCAGAGAAACACGACCAAGACCAAGGTCATAGCGAATGTTGAAGAATGCATGAGTCACTACTAGTAGGCCAAATATTAGAATGCCGATATATCTTATATATTGAATTGTCCACACACGTATGCGAGAATAATGACTATGTCCCCATCTTTTTGCTAATCCCGGCAACACTTCACCTACAAATATACCCTGGACTATAAAAGCAAAACCATAACTGGACCAAATAAAATGATCTTCATAACGCGCGGAAAGAATTAATAACATGCACGGAGGCAATATATAACCGAGAGCAATCAATCCACCGGCAGCACTTTTTCGACGAACTAGTACCATTCCTATCAAAACAAGCACTCCCAGCAAAGTGATTGTTGGTTGTATTGGTTGGGTCCAACCCAATTCCCAGTTACCCAGTTGTTGATATATGCGAGTAGCCATATGATAATAGCTTTGATTGTCACTACCAGCATTGGATTGCACAATACTTGTACCAGCAAGTGCAAAGTTAGAGACATTATTTATATTATCAAGATACACACCTATAATCCATGGCATTGTCAAC
>CAJWIA010000073.1 GCA_913040765.1 uncultured Anaerolineales bacterium
AATAACTTTACTTCTGGTTAGATCTTCAATTCACAATTGATGTCAACAAACAATAAGAAACAAAAAACTAGAATTGTGCTAGGAGGATTGCTAATTCTGATCGGTCTCTTGTTGCCACTTTTCCTGGTTGAGGGATTGCTCAGGGTAATTGGTCCGGACTGGCTGGACTTGCGTATGCGAGAGATTGCTCTGAATGACAATGTTTACTTTGACACTGATGAAGGCTGGCCTATAGAATGTAGCGAACTCAACTGTTATATGTTTGCTCCGAACAGCACATTCCAAGTTGTCACTCAGGAATATAGTCATGCTGTCACTATCGATCAATACGGTAATCGTTCGAATCGCAATTTGGAAACTGAGCCTAGTACAATAGTTCCAATACTTGGCGATTCTTTCACGTTCGGACTCGGTGTTGAAGATAATGAAACGTTTGTTAGTTTGATTGACAAGTGGTCTTCTATCGGATACATGAATCTTGGTATTCCAGGCAATTCTGTGACCCAGCATATAGACATTGTTGAAAGACGACATATTTCATTAGGAAGACCTTCTAATTATGTATTCGTATTCTTTGTTGGCAATGATTTTCAGAATATATTGGAGAGCCATATCATATCTTCAAAAAAAGATATAGTTGATGTAGGTGAAGATTCTGATATAAACTATTATCCGACGATAACAAATAAGTTCAATATTCTTTCGTCACTTAACGAATACGTAATGCAGGATGCTTTTCTAAGTAAATTGTATATTGTTCAATGGGTGCGACACAAGTTGTTGATGATTGTTAATCAATCCAACGCTGATTTGATGGATCCGATTTTTTTAGTCATAAGAAAGGACAAACATTATTTAACAGATGCTAAGCAGGTGTTAGATAATGAGCTGGAACGCCTAAATCAGCTTGCAAGCAAATTGCAATTCGAATATATATTTGTGATAATTCCAGATCGTCACCAAATTGACCCTGATCTGCTACTGACCCGATCTCAATATTATGGTATTGAAGAAGAGCAAATCGAGATTACTTTACCGAATAATATGTTGGCTGTTGCTCTTGAGACTAACGATGTTCCTTATGTTGATATAACTCCTTGTATGGCTGATCGAGAAGATGTTGTATCTTTATATTACTTGCGTGATAACCACCTGACAGCCAACGGACATCGGGTGGCAGCTAAATGCATGAATAATGAACTTGAGGAAATAGTCCGGTAGTAGGTTTGGTTATATCTCACTAATATAATGTTTGACAACTTTTTGATTGCGATAATACTTATGCTTGCACTGTATGTAAGTTACTGGGGTGTAGGTAGAATGAGTGTATGGGCGACCAATCGTGGGATTATGGACATTCCCGGTGAGCGAAGTTCGCATATGGTAGCTACTCCGATTGGAGGTGGAGCTATTATAGTTTTAGTAACAATTGTAGGTTTCTCTATTGTAGGATTATTGATGCCGCATTGGGTTATTCCAGGCATACAATATTATCTCATAGCATCCGTGGTGATAGCATTAATAGGGTGGCTAGATGACTTATATGCAGTGGCATCAATTTGGAGGTTTGGTGTTCAATCCGTGATGGCACTAGTAATTATGCTTGGAGTTGGTGTTTACGATAATATTAGTATTCCTGGAGGTGACTATATTAGTTTGGGGTGGCTAGGGTACCCACTGACTTTTCTATGGATTGTTGGATTGGTCAACGCCTACAATTTTATGGATGGAATTGATGGTAACGCTGGCGGCATTGGTGCTGTAGCTGGAATTGTTTGGGCTATGATTTCTTTGTATCTTAACCAACCATACTTACTAATATTAAGTCTGTTAATTTCTGTAAGTTGTGCGGGATTTCTGGGTCATAATTGGCAACCTGCAAGTATATTTATGGGAGATAGTGGGAGCACATTCTTGGGGTTCACTTTTGCGGTTTTACCGTTACTTATGTTGAAGGTTAGTGGCGACATGAATATACCTGTGGCGGCCACATTAGTTGTTGCTCCTTGGATATGGGACGCAACATATACGTTTCTAAGGAGGTTGTGGCGGGGAGAACCTGCTTTTACCGCTCACAGGACTTACTTATATCAGCGTTTGGCGACTTCTGGATATCCTCACCGCCTTGGTGCACTCCTATATATTGCTCTTAGTTTGTTGACTGGCTTAGGTGCACTTTTATATATTGTGGTCTCAGGTAGGTGGAGTTTAGTATTTTTATTATTAGTACTATTCGTATTGATTGGTCAGTTAGTGATAGTATTTGTGTCCGAACATCGGCAGAAAACATAATGAAAGAAGAGTTAGGTTTAATTCTAGAAGGTAAGACTGTTCTAATTACTGGAGGTGGAGGTACCGTTGGAACTGAGATTGCTCTTCAGGCAATTAAATGGAAACCTGATCGCATTGTATGTTTGGGCAGAAGCAAGAAAAAATTAGTTGATGTTGTGGTTAATGCGCAGAAAGTTAGTTCCAATGTTCATGTAGAGATAGATTTATGCGATATAACTGATCGTGGTCGAATAGACGAGTTGTTTTCTAAGTATAGACCGGATATTGTTTTTCATATGGCAGCAGAAAAAGACATTAGGTTAACGAATGATGACCCTATTAGGGCTGTTACGGTAAATGTTCAAGGAACTTGCAATGTTGTAGGTGCAGCCTCTGAGTTTGGAGTCGCAAGGTTGGCTTTTGCATCCTCAATTAAAGCTGATCATCCCAGCAGTGTTATGGGTGCAACTAAACGCTTGGGTGAGATGATTGTGGGAGATGCAGCTAACCATTTGAGTAGGATCTATTACACAGTGAGACTGAGCAATGTATTAGAGAGTAGTGGTGGTGTACATACTTTGTTTTGCAAGCAAATCGAAAGTGGAGGTCCAGTCACTGTTACGCATCCGGATGCAGTCCGTGTCTTTGTTACAGCTAAGGAAACTGCAGAATTATTACTTGAGACATTAAAGGTGGCAACTCCAGGTAGTGTTTTATCATTAATGTCTGGTAACAAAACAAATGTTTTAGATTTGGCTAAGAATCTCATTAGTTCTTATGGATTAGTAGTAGAAGATGATATTGATATCGATTATGTTGGTTTACGTGATGGAGAAAGATTGGTTGAAGAGACCATATTCGATGGACAAGAATGGGCGTTAACCTCTAACAAGAAAATACTTGTGCATCGTACAGATAAGCAGTCTGATCAGTATATAGGATTGGACAACTCAATCAATGAACTCATATCGGTTGCCAAAGAAAAGGATCTAACTTCTTTGTTGAGGAAGATAAGTGTGATAGTGCCTGATTGCGCTGAACTTGGTCAATGATTACACAAGCATATTTGTCAGACTCACTTAGATTGGGTGCATTTGGAGTAGTATTATTGGCAACTATAGCAATTTATATTGATAAAAGATTGTATTTCGTTCGTACCAATATTTTGTACATTAAGATTAATTCACGAATGGGCCATTACTGCAGAAATAATTATCTGCTACTCCAATTTACTATAGCATTAGCTCTTATTATGTTTATATTGTTTGTAAGTGGAAGGAATGGGGTAATCATTGGTCCCGATACTGAAGCTAGATTTGAGGTTACTAGACAAATATTGGATGGAACAGTATTGCAGAAAGCTAGTTCTGATAGACCACCGGTATTGCCTTTATTAGTTGCAGCAGTCCACGCAATATTTGATACATCTTTTGAAAAGTCGATACAGTTTGTAAATGGCTTTCTTTTTGCTGGGAATCTTTTAATAGTATCTAGAATAATACTTGTATCTACACAAAACTGTTTCTTAGCATACGTAGGTCTACTCACTGTATTCTTATCAGGACATTTTCGCCTTTTACATGTGCAGTCAGGGGAAGAACCTATGCATATACTGGTTACTCTATTAAGTATGCTCTGCGTTCTTAGACATATGCGAAATCAAAATGTTGTGGAATTATTCACTGCAGCATTTTTTGCATCGATAGCTCCATTGGTAAAAAGTGCAGGTGTACTCACTCCATTTACATTTTGCATTGTGGTTGCGCTGATTTACAAAAACAAGAAAATATCGAGAAACCAGTTTGTTGCATTATTAATTTCTAGTATTCTGATCTTGTCTGCGTGGCAATTAAGGCATTGGCTTGTTGGACAACCCTCACATTATGCTCCATTGACATTTTCCGGAGCTTATACACGTGTATGGTCAACAGTGTCGTACGGAATTACAATTCTCACTCATTATATGCTTGCTGTGGAGATTAGATCTATTATATCAATTGTGACGTATGTTACGTTGGTTACAATGGGTTTGGTCGTTATCTATAGGTCGTCAGATGTTCGTGAGAGAAGCGACTTACTAGTTGGCCATTTATATCACCATATTCATTTTTTTGGAGTCATCTTTTTAGTTGTTATTTCTCCAGAAAACTTTATGGGTCTTCTTCAGCATTTGGCAGCTGCTTTTGTTTGTACTATACCCATACTGTACATTACACTTCATATAATCTCCAAAAGATTAGTTGGGAATTAATATACAATCCAGGATCATTGATATGAGTTATTACATCTCTCCGGAAGAAATTACACTCACTGTGAAAGAACTGGTTCATAAAATCGAATGACGACATTATTATTCAAGGACAATTGGCAAATTTATGCTGCAAACTGTTGACTTGAACATTCTATTAGTTTGCTTTGTTGTTACATTCATATTGGTTTGGCCTGCGGTGAGGTTGTTTAGACAGTTAGCACCATCTGTGGGATTGATAGATGTGCCAAATTTACGTAGTTCGCATGTACGCTCAATTCCGCTAGCAGGCGGTACAGTTTTTGTGATAATTGTACCTCTGGTCTCGCTAATTGTTGCTAGACAAACGGGGATTTTATTGGGTCGAGAAGATTGGGCATTGCTAATTGCCGGATGGTTCATTGCGTTTGTGAGTCTGATTGATGATTGGCGCCCTCTTCCAGCACGAGTGCGATTGGTTGCCCAAGTTTGGGCAGCCTTGGGTCTAATTATCTATGGACGCTATTTGCGTTACTTTGGCGCTGGAGGTTTTGGAGTAGTAGATGTAGGTTGGTTAGGTGTACTGATAACTTTTGTATGGATATTAGGTATGTCTAATGCGTTCAATTTTATGGACGGTATGGATGGGCTTGTTGCTGGACAAAGTCTGATTGCGGCACTTGCCGTTGCTTGGTTAAGTATGAGGACCGGACTTGATTGGATAGCGATATTATCTGCTGCCTTAGGGGGAGGATTATTGGGATTTCTGCTTCACAATCTCCCACCTGCTCGTGTGTTCATGGGCGATGTTGGTAGTATTTGGTTGGGTTTTATGTTTGCTGGCATGGCTGTCATCGGAGCGCCTCGCAGTGGTGAGCGCTTGTCACTTGGTTTTTGGGTTTTGCTGCTTGGAATTTTCTTGCTTGATTCGGGATTGACATTGGGGCGCAGGATATTACAGGGAGAACCTGTGTTAGAGGCTCATAGGACACATTATTATCAGCGTTTACTTCGTGTTGGCTGGGGACATCGTCGTGTTACAACCTTGTATCTTGTCATGGCAGCAGTCTTAGCGTCAGTTGCAGTTATACATTTTGACTTTTGGAGACTTCCTTTTAGTTATCTTGTAATAGTAGGACTAATGGCATTTGCCGGTACATATGCGTTAGTACATTATGTAGAGAGTTACAAAGTAGAACTCGAAACCGAGCGCGGCAGTCCACTTGGCAAGGTTACTGCAGGTGGATTACTAAAACCATTTAGTCATTTGTTGCGTCATTCCGGAGTAGTACTATTATCAGATGGGTTTGTTGTTGTAATCGCGTATGCGATTGCGTTTGGTTTGCGATTTGCGGCATGGGATAGTAGTTATTACCAATTTTTTGTAGGTATTCGGGATGGAATTATTGCTATAATTTTTGTCCATCTGACACTCAACTTGGTTGCGGGACTCTATGTTGAGAATTTGGATCGGCTAGCTAGTAGATCTTTACAGAAACTGTTTTTCTCAGCAGCACTATCTGGTATGACTTTGATATTAGGTGAGGTATTACTTGGTCCCGTGCATGCCATCCCAATTTCTGTATTGCTTTTGGGAGCGGCTTTTGCTTTTATAGGTTTTGCGGCGCTACGTTATGCTAGGTTTAGTAAGTCTAGCATCGAGGCGTAGCCATTATATTGGGCAAGATAATCAGGTGATAAATTGAAGAATATAAGTTTGACCTATATAGCTCTAGGTTTATTGATTAGCTTTGTGTCTTTATGTGGGCTACGTGCTGGAGCTACTCCTATTGAAGATTATAAGGGTGGTTTTCCAGATGAATTGTTTCATTTTGCTCGTTCATTACAAAGTACAATGGTAATTGCAGAATCTATGAGTATATCGATTCCTGATTTGGATGCAAATAACTTGATGAAGTTTAGTACTCGTGTAGATAATATTTGTGAATTAGGTTATGAATATAGGCCTGGATGTCCTGATTTTTATGAGACTAGAAAGCACAATCTAATTCCTATTGGTAGTGGAAAAATCAGAGGAAGTGGTGTCTATTTGATGCATGGTCTGATCCAGTTGTTGCTACCAGAAGTGAGTGTTCAATCTAGGCTCATATTTGGACGAGTTTTTGCGATTTGTATTGGTGTTGCACTGATATATGTAGTGTATAGTCTGGCTAATTTATTGTTTAATGATAATCGACTGTCAATTGCTTCAGCGGCTTTAGTTGGGTTAATGCCGTCAGTTAGTAACATCATCAGCGCTGTTTCTACAGAGGGACCAGCCCTGCTAGCAGTTGGTATACTGTTATTATCCTCGGCTAACATTGCTACACGAGGCTATTCCTTGCCTAGGAGTTTGATGTTCTGTTTAGGTGTAGCTGCATGCTTATTCACCAAAATGACAGCAATAGTGTCTTTGCCGATAGCGGCATTGTTGTTGCTGCAGAAGGCAGGTTTTCGTTGGCGCTGGATACTGTTGACTTCTTTGTTTGGATTTACAATAATTGCTGTAACGTATCGTATGTATGTTCCTGAAAGTGCCGGGGTGGCTCATTGGTATATGGAAAGGGATCCTGGCGAAGTATCTA
>CAJWIA010000074.1 GCA_913040765.1 uncultured Anaerolineales bacterium
AGTCTGAAACCAACTATCTAGAATACATACACAAAAGAATGGTAGTGCGCGCCTACTTAATTTTGCTGCATTTGAAAACCATCTTGAAAAATCATTGAGGTTTAATTCCAAGCGTCGATTAATAATCAATAACATAACAGTGACCACAACGCTGATATATGATATGGCGTAGAGCACGTAAAATTGTCCTGTACTCCATGATAAATTCCAAGCCAATGCTGTTCTATATAATTGAGTAGATGTAACAATGATTATCAACACACAAGTTAATTTGGGTCTTTTCCGCATATAGCGAAACCATGTGGGCTGTTCGATTCCATGCGCTAACTGTACCAATCCCCATATCGCTACTGGAATAAAAAATACTGGTAATGAATTAATAATGTATGACAAATTTTTGAGAGTTCTTACTTGGTCAAACCATGACCATACAGTAAGCCATGGGTAAACCATGTATCTAATTAGCACCATAGTCAACATAACCCACAATAGTGCCCGAATCTCTCTAGGTTTGTTTGTTAGGGTCACACCCACCACAAATCCTATGTAAGGAATTAGACCGACTTGCGAAAAATATGTTAGGTAAGTTAAGGGACGCAAGAAACTGGTAGCAGCGACACTGAGTTCTTGTACGTGCGAATCTCCCCACATATTCCGAGTAGCAGTAGGAAGAACACTCCACAACTCCAATAGCATAGGTGCAAACATAACTAACCCAATACACCAAATGCCAACCAAACGTGTAAGAGCAGGAACTATATTCGATCGTTTAGCAGAATACAACGTTAAAACCAGTACTAGATGCAATGGGGCCTGCACCAAACCTATCCTAACATGGTTGTACAAAACGAAACCTAAAAGTAGACCTGCAAAAAATATAGGGTATAAAGAACGGGAACCTATAGCTCTATTAGACACAAAGAAAAACAAAGGAAGCCAAGCAGGCGTGAAAACATCTTCATATATTATGTTTACAACAAAAGCAAATACGAGCCCTCCGAGGGCAGCTCCCACTTCCCCTATTTTGGGCACATCTCTGATAAACAGGTACATACCCAGACAAGATATGAAAATAGTGACAATTCTGTGTGCTATATAAGACCAATGTATCGGAAAAAATAACCCAAGTACACCAAATAATAGATCATTGTCACCATGCGTGAGAAAAGAGAATCCTCCACGAGCAAGTGGGTACCAGAGATGAAATCCATATTCCTTCCACAACAAACTATCCCCATATCTCACTGTAACGTATTGTTCCAAGTAATCCCACGCACGTACTAGGGACAGGTCACCCATAGTTAGCCGCAATCCGTGCATTGCCACCACTACAATAGCAAACAGCAGTAATACACGTATATTTAGAATCCTATTAAGACCTAATGATTTGTCAGAATGCATGTATAACGATAATCGGTAACAGTTCTATTTCTAGATCAATGATTTTAAAAAAGTGTGTAAATGAAAGGACCCACACCAGATGCAGAAGCAAACATCAACAACATTCCAAATGAAAGAAGTACCACAACCATAGGAATCATCCACCACAACTTGCGCTGCCACAAGAAAATTAATATCTCACCAAACACTCCCATATTTATAGCCATTTTTCGCAAAAATGCTTTCATCAGAATTCTCCAATATGCGATAGTCAAATAATCTTATGCGGAGCAGCCTGCATTGTCATAGTAATGTTGACAAAGTACGCACTACTATTTTGCTTCAATATATAGAGTGAGTATCGATTTAAAATAATGCTCATTGCAGTTTGTCCGCTATTTTGTCTGCCAGTACCAGTGCCCTTTCCATGCACTGGTCACTATCAATATACATATATTCGCCTGTACGTCCTAATACATCTAAGTTATGCTGCTCGCCAACATAGTCGAGAAATGTGTCAAGATTATTCCTAAAGTCAAGGTACCGAATTGGGTAAGCGTGACCAGCACGCACCACAAAAAGTTTGTCGACCTCATTACGAATGAGGATGTTATCATGCTCTAAATGTGGCAATGCTAGCTCTAGAAGATCCTGTTCATTCATATTCCAAATCTCATCACCGCGATGACAAGAAAATTCCACTGCGAGCATATTTTCTCCGTCTGGAGACAGAGAATCACAAAACTTATCCATCTCCGCAAGACGATGATAAGGACGGTCTAAGTAGTACACATATGAGGTATCAAGTAAGTCATTCTTCGTGGTGACAACATAGAGAACTATAAGGGACAAATACCCCAGTTTGTCTGCACTTTGGCTTACTATTGGTGGAGCTTCTGGTGACATCATGTTGACTAAATTAGGTATTGGAATTGTCGATATTACATGATCAGCATGCAACTCAATCAAATTATCATCCTGAGCAACCTTCACTAAATATGTTCCGTCATCTCGCAATTTCACCTTTACAACTCGAGTATTTTGACGAATAATCCCACCCATATTGAGCACTCTGTCTGCAATATTCTCAGCAATAACGCCATATCCTCTCTTTGGATAGCGCAGTGGTAAAACAAGCTCCCTTTCTGTGAGTGACTTAGCTGGCCCACTTACCTTTCTCAAAAACATCATTTTCATACTCTTCATAAAATTGAGCCTTGTACTGGTAGGAATTATCTCAGACGAAAGATTTTCACAAGGTATTTTCCAGAAACCTTCTGTATATGGTCTAAAGAATATTTTCGCTAAGTGATTACCAAAATTTGCTGTAGCCCAGTCACCAAAATTAACGCTTGTGGAGTCAGTACTTAACAGATACTTGGCAGCTGCCTTGAGTTGTGCCCATGCAAAAGTGATAATAGAAGCTATCGCATCAGAGAGCGGAAAATTAAGCAGTACATTTTTTGCGCTAAGTGGATAATCAAGAAACCTACCCAGCACATAAAGTTGAGCGCTTCTCTCAAAACTGAGCACATCATCCGCCAACAAATCAGTTATACGTTCAACAATCTCCTGTTTCTGAGTGATGAAAAAATGTGGTCCAAAATCAAGACAGTACCTACCGTCTTCAGGTCGAACTGTACCAGCCAAGCCTCCTACAAACTCATTAGACTCACACACTTCTGCTTGAAACCCTAGTTCCTGCAAACGCCAAGCAACTGTTAAGCCTGAAATACCACCGCCCAGAATAATTATTTTCTTATTGCTCAAAATCAAATATACCTCTCATCATTGGGTTTCACGATTAATATTCTATCAACACATGTTTATAATTTGCATTAACAGTGAGTTGTGTTTCTACATTAGTCACCTTGACTCCTAATTCTGCACCTAATTCCATTAGATATGTATCAGGTATAGATAAATAGCTGTCACCACCTTGTTTTATCTTGCGATAATTTGGATCTACTAACCATATCCTTGCAATCAATTTAAGAGCATCGACAAACATACCTTCCCTCAAGGTAAAAGTTAGCGCCCTCAAATTGTCTATCCAAGTGCGGTTATTATTTCCAATATCACCAATGAGCAATTTAGTGCCTGGAACAGCAATTTGTTGTACATCTTTTATAAACCTAGCCACATAATCTAAATCTGGAAAGTAATGCATGACACTAAAACATATCACCTTAGTAAACCCACTTCCTAGACTTGTAAGATCGCTTAGATCCGGATTAACACGTACTACTGACACATTAGACACTTCCGAAAACTTATTTGCACAGACGGAAACATAATTCTCTGACATATCGGCACACAAAATAGACCCTATCTTGTCCGCAGTAATCTCCGCAAAATTGCCGCTTCCACAACCGAAATCAAGCACTTTATCATTTGCGTTGTAATCCATAACATCTGCTGTCAGTCTAACAAACACCTCCATCTGCCTACGCCAAAATGCAGATCTTGACCAAATGTTGTCTTTATTCCAATATTCAACCCACGGATTATTGTATTGCATTTTAATTCAACGATCTTATACTATTTTCACACACACAAACTTTTCAAGAGATGGTATGTATCTCGAATTCCAACTTTCAAGTTACCAGAATAAGTAAAACCTGTATCTCTAATCTTGTCGTCGTTCACATGATAAGACACTTGATTTAGCATACGAGTAGATGTATATTCAATATCTATGTCAGGTATATTAACTTTGATTTCATCAATTATCTGATCAAGTGTAGCATTCAAGGTAACTACATTGTATATTTCACCCGAATATTGATTTGAAGTTAGCATAAAACTTATAACTCTCACCGCATCGTGAAGATCCAAGTAAGGCCTCACTAAATCAACAGCATCTTCCCAAACAGTAAGTGGTCTTCCAATCACAGAATGATAAATGAATTTGTTTACTGCTGTGTGGAAACGCATGCCTATACTTGGGCCAAAAATAGTTCCCAAGCGAAGCACAACACCATCGATAACACTTTGCTGAGTTGCTATTAATACTTGATCCTCTGCAGCTAACTTACTAACAGCATATGGACTTTGTGGCTGCAAATCACTTCGGTGGCTGTCTTCAAGTGCAATACCACTAATCGGTCCGTATACACTAGTTGTTGATGGAAAAATCAACCGGCGTACGCTGTTGCGCAAGCACGCATCAATTACACTCTTAGTACCATCAAGATTTATCTTGTTAACATCTTCAGATTTATCAAAACTACCTTCCGCGTCAGTTATAGCTGCCAAATGAACTACCGCATCTACACCTTCCAATGCACAATCCATATGAGTAGATGTCATGACATCTCCCTCAATAAACGTGTAGTCTATACCTGAAGGAAGGTGAAACAATGACGCATATCTCTGTGTCAACAAGTTGTCCATGATCGTCACACGTTCAACATTAGCTAATTCAGAGACATGTCGGATCAACGCAGAACCTATATGTCCTAAACCACCCGTAACAAGAATATGTTTGATCACTGTATACACCTCCATAATCTATCCATAACCATATTTGACAATTATTATGTTTAGTAAATTAACAAATATCCGATTAAAGGATCAAAGCAGTGAATTATATATGCTAGAAAACTAATGCACCAGTGAAACAGTATGTACGATTTGTAATACAACTATTGTGTTACAGATTTCCAGTATTTAACCGTCTTGCGCAATCCATCTTCAAGACTGACTTTAGGATTCCACCCTAAATCTCCACCAATCTTTGAACAATCTATAACAATATCGCCAACGTCAATGCGCTTCCTATTATCAGGCCATTCAACATTGACAATCTCACCAGAGTCACATGCTGCCACAATATTCCTAGCAAGTTCGTTTACACTTATCGAATTTTCGTTTGCTGCGAACCATACTGTTCCGGTAAATTCTGAACAAGATGCTAAGATTAAAGCATCTATAGCATCTTTCACATATAGAACGCTCCGCAATTGTGAACCATCTCCATAAATAGTAAGAGATTGACCATTTAAAGCTAAGCCTATAAAATAGTTTATGAAACCAAAGTCAGGACTTTTGATATTGGCTCTAGGACCATATACATTTGGTAGTCGCACAACATTTACATCTATATCATGCGCGTTTGCATAAATCCGACAATAGTACTCTGCAGCCGCTTTATTGGCCGAGTAAATATCCACAGGAGCTACCCTGTGGCTTTCAGTAATTGGACTGCTAGTCATAGGACCGATTTGTGTACTAGTTCCCACATAAACCATTTTTGCATTTGGCCTCAATCTACGCACAGATTCCAGTACATTTAAAGTTCCAATACAGTTGACAGATACATCGAGCTGAGGGTCACGCATAGAGTACGGATGTGATGTATGAGCAGCACAGTGAAACACATAAGCTGCATTTTGCACAACAGACGCTACTGCCTCAAACTCACATATGTCTGCAGAAACTAAATCTATCTTGTCCTCAATGCCCTGAATATTGGCAATATCTCCACCAGACCTTGGATCCAAAGAATCAATGATAGTAACATATGCCCCGATATCGACCAAAGCATGAACAAGATTACTACCAATAAATCCTAATCCTCCGGTCACCACTGCACGTTTACCAGATAATAACTCGGTCAACTTATTGCTCATCCAAAGCCTCCCCAAGTCCTTCAATATAATAATTTATAGTGTTACTCAAACCGTCAACAAAGCCAATACTAGGATACCAACCTGTGTCATCACACAATTTACTATTATTGGCAACAAAATCCCCAACATCCATTTTCTTCTCATCAACGGGGAAAGGAACCCTGACAATATCTGATTTGATGCCAGTCAAGCTATGCACTGTCTCAACAACCTCATTAACCATTTCCTGGAACTCTAAACCAATACCTGACCCAAATATATATGCTTTTCCATTTGTCTTTGACGAAATTCCGGCTAGTATCAGGGCATCAACACAATTCTGTACATACGAATAGTCCCGTATGAAATTGCCCGGCTCGTAAACAGTCAAATCCTTCCCATTTATAGCCCTCCATAGCATATAGTTGAGTATGCCCCTTTTAGGATTATTCACACGCTGGCGCTCCCCAAAAACATTAGCTAGACGAAGCATTGTTGTCTTGAGGCCATAGTTCATATAATAAACATATAAATATTTCTCACAAGTAAGTTTGTGAGCGTCATACAAGGTAAGTGGCCAGTCTGAATGATCTTCACTTACAGGCAGATTGGTAGCACGTCCTAGTTGCGTTACAGTACCTGGCATAACTATGCTAGCATCTGGACAGAGTTGTCGGCAACTTTCTAGCAGCTCCAGAGTTACGCCACAATTTGCTGCTAAATCTGCTGTGGGTGACAGCATAGAATCCACATGACTTGTCTGAGCTGCCATATGAAAAATATAATCCTGACCCACCAACAAAGATTGAAGCCCTTCCCTTGCATTATCAGCTGTACTTAGATTTAATTCGTGGATTGTCACCCGATTTAACACAGAACCAAGATTTTCTTTCTTAGTCAAAGAGCGTGTAATTATAGTAACGTGACCACCTAACTCAACACAGCGTATAGCCAAGTTACTACCTATAAAACCTAAACCTCCCGTAATCAGGACTTTTCGACCAGCTATTTCTGAAAAATCCAACAAGTGCCTCCGCAATTCATTGACATTAAACTATGCGAGCTTCAGGGATATGTGTG
>CAJWIA010000075.1 GCA_913040765.1 uncultured Anaerolineales bacterium
TAGTGTTGTTTATGTTGGGAGCATTCTTTTTAGCTAAAGTTGACGTAGCCAAGGGAGAGCAGTTAGCTAGAGATTATCTGACTAACTAAATGTAGTGCATATCAAGTTTGAGCAAGCATTAAAGTATTGAGATACGGAAAGGTTATTTATGTTTGGAAAATATACAGATAAATATCTTATAGGCATTGTGGTTGGTTCTATAGTGCTTGTTATAACTTCGATGTTTATGGTGCAATCTATGCCAGAACCATCTTACAAAGATGGAATTTCACCTGAAAGTGTTGCGCACAATTATCTTTTAGCTTTGCGTCAGGATGATTATGTACGTGCTTATGGCTATCTATCTATGCAGTTAGATGGTTATCCTCAAACTGCCGATGAATTTGAGGATTTGGTTTTGAATAATTCTTGGGACTTCAGGATTGATGATAATGACAATGTGCAAACTGAAGTCATTGAAGTTGATATTGAAGATGATAGAGCCGGGGTTTTAGTGCGGGAGACAACTTTCTACTCAGGGGGAATTTTTAGTGATGGGTATGATTCATCTACATTTCGTATGACTCTTCGGCTTGATAATGAAGTTTGGAAAATACGCTCTGCGTCGCAATATTGGTCAAATTGTTTGAGTGATTCTAGTGCATGTTAGCTATATTTGCGATAATGGCGTGCGATGAGTAGTGTACGTCGTTGGTACTTGTTTGCAGTTTGCGCTGTAAGTATTCAGTCAGTGGCTTGGGCAGCAATTGTACTGTTGCGAGGTCTCCTTAATCCCAGGCTTCAAGCAGATTTTGAATTGATTTCGGTACAAATTGCTGTAATCATAATTGGCCTACCAATTTTTTTGTGGCATTGGGGTAGAGCGCGCGATCATTTTGTGAATCAAGCTGTGGATGGAGTAGTAGATGTAGGACCTGCACCAATATATTTGTATTTAATGTTGTTGGGATTGATTGGACCTATTGTTGCCAATGCGATTACTCTGTTGGTTGCTTTATATCACATAATATTAGGATCGTCCTCGAAGTTACTCCCAAATGGTATGGATTCATCCGAAGCTATTATCAGCTCTGTTGTTGCTTTGCTAGTGCTATCTATCTTGTCACTCTATTTTCGAAGACAGGAACGTGAAGAAATTGATTTAGATAGTAAAGAGAGTCAGGGGAGTGTTGCAGATGTAAGGCGCGGATATTTATTCTTACTAAGTATTACGGGTCTATCACTTACAATTTACAGCTTGATAGGGCTACTGGATTGGATGTTGTTGCAGCTATTTGTGGACCAGACAGTTACTACGCTTACTAATGCTGCTGCAATTGTGGGAAATGAAGTTGCTCGTCTATTGGTTGGCTTAATTCTCTGGCAATTGTCATGGGGTCGAGCCCAAGCTTTGTACCATTCTGGCTTACGAGATGAGCAAGAATCATCGGTGCGCAAGCTGTATCTCTACGTTTTAGTGTTTGTAGGCTCACTGGCAGTTGTTACTACTACAGCCACTGTTTTATCAGGTGTTCTACGTGCATGGCTTGGATTGGTTAATGATGGTGAAATTCACATAGCTGTTAGTTCGATAATTGGTTTTGGCATAGTGTGGTCATATCATGCGTTTGTTTTGCATCATGATGCAAAACAAACGCATGATACATACAAAGAGGCGTACATTAGAAGGATTTATAGATATTTGCTAGCAACCATTGGTTTTGCTGTTGTACTGGTTGGTCTAGGGGGTGTGATAGATGTAATTATTCGCATGATATTTGAACAGAGATTAGGGAATCTACTGCGTGAACAAGTAGCTAATGTCTCAGCTGCTCTGATGGCTGGACTACCAATTTGGTTATTATCATGGCGAAAGATACAGGAAGCATCCAAAGCTGACAATGATTTGGCTAAACTTGAGAGGACATCTGCAGTTAGAAAGGTTTATATTTATTTTTTCCTCTTTGTAGCCACAATGACCGTCCTCGCTAGTGGAGTTGCCATAGTATCTCAATTACTCAATATATTTTTGGGAAACGCTTCGACAGACAATTTAGCCAATCTACTAGCTCACGCTATTTCTTATAGCTTAATTGCTGTTGCGGTTTGGTTATATCATCGCGCTCTTCTAAATGAAGATCGGATTCACAATATTGATGACCAAAAGCAAGTTGGAATGAATGGGGGTAGGGTGGTGATTTTTATGCCTGACGCCGATGATATTGGTGTTAGTCTGAACTCCACATTGGGTTTACAGTTTCCTGAGATTACCATAGCGTTGACCTATAGTGCAGAAGATCTTGCTGATTTGTCAGCTGCTGATGTGGTTATCGCTCATTCTGACGATATTGGTGCTGTTGCAAATACTAAATCTCGTAAGTTGATAGTACCTTCTATTCCTAGTCATGAGTGGAACTTTATTGGAACATCTTCTAGGTCAACACAGTCACAGATCAAAGACTGTATGAATGCCTTGCGACAAATTGTGTCTGGAGAAGAGATAAAACCATCACGTAGATTAAGCGGATGTGTACTTGCGGCATCAATAGTAGTTGGTGCCGTAATTTTATTGTCATTTGTGATGCCGTTTATTATGTTTGTCACTGGGATGTGATGAGCTTATAGTAAAACCTACTTTTTGGAGAATAATGTGAGTAGATCTATCGGATTTATTGGTTTAGGTGCAATGGGTACAGGTATGGCTCTGAATCTTCTTAGAGCTGGGTTCGAACTACATATATGGAATCGTTCTGCTAGTAAGATGGATACACTATTAGAGGAAGGTGCTATTTTTGCAGCAAATCCATCGGAACTAGCTAATTCTTCCGAAATATCTATTATATGTGTCAGTGATACTCCGGATGTGGAATCCGTAGTACTTGGTCATGATGGCATTATTCATGGAGTGCAGCCGGGTTCTTTAGTAATTGATACTAGTACCATTAGTCCTAAAGCAACACGTAATATTTCAGCACGACTAAGGGAAAGTGATGTGCACATGTTGGATGCTCCTATAAGTGGGGGTCCCGAGGGTGCTGCGAAGGGTAGTCTTAGTATTATGGTGGGTGGTGACACTGATCAAGTAAGACGCGCTATGCCTGTTTTGGAAGTTGTGGGTGACAATATTACTCATGTAGGCAATTCTGGTGATGGTCAGTTGGTTAAGTTGGTCAACCAGATTTTAGTGGTGGGTAATGCACTTGCAATGAGTGAAGCTTTGCTTTTTGCACAAGCTGCTGGTCTTGATTTGAATAAAACTTTAGAAGCTGTTTCTAGTGGGGCTGCCGGGAGCTGGATGCTGAGCATGCGTGGCCCACAAATTCTTGCACGTGATTGGAGACCTGGTTTTACAATAGATCTGCAGCAAAAGGATTTGCGCATAGCATTAATGGCGGCTGATGAACTTGGAGTACCGGTTCAGATCACCAGCATAGCATTTCATTACTATAGGTTACTACAAGAGCAGGGATTAGGATCGGAAGGTAATCATGCTTTGATTAAGGCTTTTGAACGTCTTACTAATATAGTCGTGGGTGCTCACTTGTGACCCAGGTATTCACCTGTGTGGTTTGTGATTCCCAACTATTGGGTTCGGCATGAGAGCAATTCAGGTTGTAGATGATGAGGCAAGAACATTAGTATGGGGAAATGTCTCAAATCCAGTATGTGGTAGAGAGGAAGTTCTGGTAGATGTATGTGCTGCTGCTCTCAACCGTGCCGATCTATTACAACGTGCTGGTAAATATCCTCCTCCTTCTGGAGCTTCGACAATATTGGGGTTAGAGATTGCTGGCAGGATATCTATGCTAGGTGATAAGGTGCATGACTGGGAGTTAGGTGATCGAGTTTGTGCTTTGCTGCCAGGTGGTGGATATGCTGAGAGCGCAGTAGTGCCTGCGGCAATGCTTATGCCTATTCCTGAGGATTGGAGCTATGAACAAGCAGCTTCTCTGCCAGAATGTTTTTTGACAGCTTTTGCAAATATTTATATTGAAGCTGGATTGGAATCTGGAGAATCTCTTCTTGTACATGGCGGTGCAAGTGGTGTCGGCACAGCTGCTATTCAGCTTGCATCTATCACAGGCAATCCTGTCTTTGTGACAGCGAGTAGCTTAGAAAAGGTGACTGCCTGTACACAGTTAGGGGCTGATTTGGCAATTAATTATCGGAAATATGATTTTGTTGAACAAGTACATAGCTATACTAATGGCAAGGGTGTAGATGTGATTATGGATATAGTTGCTGGAAGCTATATGGAGCGTAATATAAAGATATTGAAATCTCAAGGACGATTAGTGGTTATAAGCACCTTGGGAGGAGTCCGTGCAGAAATTGATTTGGGTGAGTTAATGAGACGACGAGCACGGATTATAGGCTCCGTTTTACGTAGTCGTTCCATTCTAGAGAAGATTGAAATAAAACAGCGCTTCATGGACTTATTTTGGCCTCATGTTGTTTCGGGCAAAATATTGCCAGTAATTGACTCGATATATCCTGTTGGTCAGGCCATGTTCGCACATCAGCATATGCAGGAAAATAGAAACATAGGCAAGATAGTGCTAAAGATACAGTGATTAGCAACAAATACTCCTCGAGATGGTCAAAACAAACAGTGCTTTACACGTGTCTAGTAGCTGTATTGTTACTGAGTTTTGGCCTCCGCTTATTTAGGATACAGCATCATAATATCTGGGGTGATGAAGCATTTAGTATAGCTTTTAGTAAGCAAGCGCTAAATTTGGTATTGTCATCTGGCGCAGAAACCCACCCGCCTTTATATCACGCCTTGTTACATATATGGATGTCTCTTGTGGGAGATAGTATGTTCTCGCTGCGCTATTTTTCTGTTTTACCCGGTGTGACTATCATAGCAATTGTTTTTGCGATAGGACGTAGATTGATGGATGATCAGATTGGTCTAATAAGCGCTGTGATGATGGGGGTTTCTAGTTTTGCTGTTTATTATAGCCAGGAAGCAAGAATGTACTCGTTGGTTGCATGTTTCTGTGCAATAGCATTATATGGTCATCTACGATGGGAGCTGAGACATAGTAGTAGATGGCTAATCGCATTTGTTGTAA
Organism: uncultured Anaerolineales bacterium; assembly: GCA_913040765.1. GTDB lineage: Bacteria > Chloroflexota > Anaerolineae > Anaerolineales > UBA11657 > UBA11657. Next base: position 5,061 of record CAJWIA010000075.1, read on the forward strand.
GTATGCTAGCAGCTGTTTTTACTCATTATTATTCGTTTCTTGTTTTACTAGCCCAGAATATGTATATGTTTCAACAGCGTAAGAAAAATTTGGAGCAATGGCGCAAATGGATGTGGGTTCAGGCAGTTATATTCATAATATATATGCCATGGGCTTTGACTCAGCTGGATTTTATAACTGCTAAAGCAAGTGCCCGATGGCAGGAGCTTGGTATTGGTGGTATGAACACTGTCTGGGTTGGAACCCTGATGGCTTTTGGTGTTGGAGAAACTGTTGCAACATATGGGCAATGGTTAGGTATGCTGTTGTTGATTCCACTGGCTACAGGGCTACGAAGCAGCAGTTCTGGCACTCAACAACGGACTGCAGTTTTTTACTGGTTGACTGTGCCATTGGTCGCTGCATTTATAGTTGCACCACTGATGCCTTTTTATTATTCACGCTATCTTATTGTTGTACTACCTGCGTACTTATTACTTTTGGCAAATGGTTTTAGGTCCAATAACACCCTATTAGGGGGTTCATGGCTAATTTTGTTTGCAGTCGTTAATGTGATGTCCCTAAAAAACTATTTTTACGACCAACAATATGCCAAAGGTGGTTATGGAGATCTAATAGCATACATTCAAGATCATCGTACAGATGGGGATGGGATTCTATTACAGAATGGTGCTCAGGCACCTCTATATGAATACTATCAGATCCCAGAAATGAAATCATATAATATGCCTCCATGGGATGATTCTGAGATGCAGCCATTGCTAGAACTGGTTAGTTCTCAACATCAAAGAATTTGGCTAATTATGTATGGTGATGCAGCGGGTTATGATCCCGAACACATGTTAGAAGGATGGTTGCACCAGCGTGCATTTCGCTCATATCATGGTGATTATGTTGATGGTAGCCTTGATTTGTTCGTACAGAGTGAGATTGTGCCCGGCAGCGTGCCCGAGGTACGCTTCGGCGACATGATTGCACTCATCGGGTTTGGTCATGCTGAGAGTGTGCCCACACCAGGAGGCACGCTGCCGGTTTCGCTAGCGTGGCGGGCACTGCGCTCGATGGAGCTTGACTATACCGTGTTTATACATCTTGTGGATAGAAATGGCAAATTGTGGGCGCAGGCGGATAGCCAGCCCGTGGGCGGAACGCACCCGACTTCGAGTTGGCAGCTGGGTGAGACCGTGATTGACCGTGTCGCATTGCTGCTGGCCGCTGAAATGCCGCCCGGTGAATACCGGCTACAAGCAGGTTGGTACGAGTTGGCTAGTATGGAGCGATTACCTGCATCCGGTAAGGATAATATGTACGACAGGGTAGATCTTGGAATCGTTGAAATTCCATAAAACAAATAATAGATTATTAGTAATGCTAGATCATGTTACTGATATGTAGATTTCAATCCAGGCATTTATAGCAATTGCAAGAATTGCCTTTGGCGCTGGAATTAATGTTGCATCTAGACATAATTAGAGTATAATCAATTCAGGAAAGTCTTTAGAGGTTGACTGCGACATAATTATTCTGAAATAACTTTATTGACGTGTCGATTGGTCACGTTGTTCAAAAAGGGATTTAATGTCAAAAAATAGTCTTGCATTCTGCGCTCATCTGAGTATTATGATGGGCGATTTGCGTTTCAAGCATTTGGTTCGTCTGTGTCTAGCATTAATTGGTGCGTTAATCCTCTGGGCAATGTTTGCTCCGCTGCCAGTATATGCTTCAGACTGTGGCCCTGGTCTCGTGCAGTGTATTGATACGGTAGGCGACATTACTAGCGTGCCCATTACGGTAGCGGGCACCTGCGACGATCGAAATAATTGGAACAAAGACCATTATGGTTTGGGTGTCCGGGTGATAGGCGTGGACAATGACTTAAACCATAGTTTAGGGTTCACGCCGATGTCAGGTGCGGTCTCGACTACGGATGATGCGGGAGGCTCAGATGGGCGGACGGATTGGGAGTTAGAATGGGCCCCGGTCTTCAACGGGACATTCAAG
>CAJWIA010000076.1 GCA_913040765.1 uncultured Anaerolineales bacterium
GAAATCAGATATTATTTGTATTGCAAAATAGGTGGTAAAAAATGGAAGGAAAAAATTCGCTTGAATCTCAACTAAGGGCTGCTGGTCGCAGGATGACTCCTCAGCGTATACTTATTCTATCTATACTAGATGAAACTGGAGATCATCTTGATGCTGAAGAGGTATATAGAAGAGCCAAGAAGCTTAACTCCAATTTGAATATTGCGACTGTATATAGAACACTTGGCATTCTCAAGGAAATGGACTTAATTGAGCAGCGTTATTTTGCTCGTGATCATAGCATAGAGTATTATGAATCGGTTAATAAAGGCGAACATTATCATTTTACATGCCTTGGTTGTCGTAAGATCATAGAAGTTGAAACCCCCAAGATTTTGCAAGTGCAACAAGAATTTTCTGCACTAACTGGAGCAAAGTTCACTCACGCTTGTGTGTGTTTTGAAGGTTATTGCGCTAGCTGTGTTGATGAGGAAGAAAATTTGACATTGTGATTTAAGCATTATCCACTCAGTTATTACTACATAGTAAATATACATACCAATATTTTTAGGAAGGTGTTAATGTAAATAATCATTATATTTTGTTGTTTTTATGTCACGTTTAATCAAAAAACCATTTTTAGGAGGCAAATAACTATATGTATGAGATTGGATCAAAGAACACTGTTAGCAATACAAAAATGATGTTGTATTCATTAATAGTGTGTAGTTTATTTGTAGTGTCTTGTCAGCCCGAAGTGGTAGAGGTTGTCAAGGAAATTCCTGTTGAAAAGGTTGTTGAGGTTGCTTCTGCTCCAGGAAGTCTGGTGGTGTATTCCGGACGTTCAGAGAAGCTAGTGCAGCCTATTGTCGATCAATTTGCTGCTGCTTCAGGCATAGAAGTTGAAGTTAAATATGGAAAAACTGCCGAAATGGCAGCAGTGTTGATGGAAGAGGGCAATAATAGCCCTGCTGATGTTTTCTGGGCACAAGACCCTGGCGGACTTGGTGCTGTAGCTGAAGCTGGTATGTTTGCAGATTTACCTGCTGACGTATTAGCCAGTGTAGATTCAAAGTTTCAATCGAAAAATGGCAACTGGGTTGGTGTTTCGGGTCGAGCGCGGGTTATTGTTTACAATACCGCAACTATCGATCCTGAAAAAGACCTTCCATCTGATTTGTGGGGTTTTGTAGATCCAGAGTGGAAAGGTCGTCTTGGATGGGCACCTACTAATGGCTCTTTCCAAGCTATGGTAACTGCCCTTAGATCGACTTGGGGAGAAGAGAAGACCAAGGAATGGCTTGAAGGCATAATAGCCAATGATGTCGGTGTATATCCTAAGAATACACCTCAAGTTGCTGCTGCAGCTGCAGGTGAGATTGATGTAGGTTTTGTGAATCATTATTACTTGCATCGTTTCATTGCTGCCGAAGGTGAGAGTTTCAAGGCCAGAAACTATTTCTTGCCAGGAGGCGGTCCTGGATCGTTGGTAATGGTCGCAGGAGTTGGCAGGATCGACACAGGTGGAAATGAAGACAACGCAATGAAATTCATTAATTTCCTGCTGTCTCCAGTGGCACAACAGTATTTTGCTGGACAAACCTATGAATACCCATTGGTAGAGGGTGTGAAGATTCATAGAGAGTTGACGCCAATTGCTGAGCTACCTAAGATTGATATTGATCTTAGTGATTTAGTAGATTTACAAGGCACTGTTGATCTACTTACAGAAGTAGGCGCGTTGGAATAGTTTTTGTAGATATATCAATCGTATAATTGCAAGTTTGAATAATTTGCTTTTGTGTCGATTTAGTGCTTCGCAAAGGAGAGCGCTGCATGAGTTTTTTCTTTCGGAAAACCAGTCCGGCAAAAGTTGTATTGTGGCTCACGGGCGCTCTCGTTGCAAGTTTACTTCTGTTGCCAATTGGATATTTACTTCTTCGTGCATCAGAAGCTGGTGATTCAATATGGAACATCCTATTTAGTTCTCGCACTGCTCGTATCCTGTTAAAAACCGTTTATCTGGCGGTTGCAGTTACAGTAGGTAGTGCACTAGTAGCTATTCCAATTGCTTGGCTTACCGTTCGAACTGATTTACCGATGCGTCGTTTATGGGCAATACTCACTACTTTACCGCTTGTAGTGCCAAGTTATGTAGGTGCTTATCTGTTCATTTCTGTTTTAGGACCACGAGGAATACTTCAGCAGTGGCTAGAACCATTAGGTGTTCAAAGATTACCCAAATTGTATGGGTTCCCAGGAGCGTTTGTGGTTCTTACTTTGCTTAGTTATCCTTATATCTTAACTACTACTAGGGTTGCTCTAATGCGAATGAATCCTGCTTTAGAGGAAGCTTCTAGAAATCTGGGGAATGGTCCATGGAGTACGTTTTGGCGGGTCACTTTGCCGCAGCTCAGGCCTGGTTTAGCAGCGGGAGGGTTGTTAGTGGCATTATACGTATTACGTGATTTTGGAGCAGTATCATTCATGCGGTATAGTACTTTTACACGAGTACTTTATATTCAATATCAATCATCTTTTGATCGCACAGGAGCAGCTGTGTTAGCGCTAGTTCTTATATTACTCACATTATTTGTATTATTAATCGAAATTCTCACACGAGGGCGAGCTAAGTATTATGGAGGCCATGTAGGAGCTGTCGGAAATCCAATGGAGATGCAGCTTGGGCATTGGCGTTGGCCATCACTGTTATTTTGTGCGATTGTTGTCATCTTATCGCTGGTATTGCCTGCTAGCATACTAGTTTACTGGTTTTTGCGGGGGATTAGTGTCACTATGACATTTCCATCATTATGGTTATCAGCTTGGAATTCTGTTGTAGCTTCTGGTCTGGCTTCGGGGTTAGTGTTAATGGCTGCTGTTCCTGTGGCTTGGCTAAGTGTGCGTCAAAAGGGTCGGTTTGCTATGTTATTGGAAAGGATATCTTATTCTGCTTTTGCTTTACCAGGTATAGTCGTTGCTTTGGCATTGGTGTTTTTTGGTGCTAATTACGCAAATCCTATCTATCAGACTGTATATTTGTTGCTTTTTGGATACTTAATAATGTTTCTTCCACAGGCTGTAGGAGCATTGCGAACATCTTTTTTGCAAATATCTCCTAGTATTGAACAAGCAGCACGGACTTTAGGTAAAAATCCGTTAAATGTGTTCCGTACCATTACAGTTCCTGTCTCACGGCCTGGTATAGCTGCTGGATTTGCTTTGGTGTTTCTTACGGTCATGAAAGAATTGCCCATTACGTTGATTTTGGGACCTCTAGGTTTCAGTACCCTGGCAACGTCAGTTTGGTCGGCTGTTGAAGAAGCAATGTTTGGAGCAGCTGCTGCTCCTGCATTGTTATTAATTCTGTTATCATCTGTGCCGATGGCGTTAATTGCTTTAAGAGAGAGAGTCTAAATTAATGAGTGAAATAGCAGTCAGATGTGAAGGTTTAATGAAAACATTTGCAGAGGCTGGTGCATTAAATGGACTAAGTCTTGATGTAGTGAAAGGCGAGATTCTTGCGCTTATTGGCCCTAGTGGCTGTGGTAAGACTACCTTATTACGCCTAATTACAGGTGTTTCCAAGCCGGATGCTGGATCGATTGAAGTAGGTGGTCGGGTGATGGTGAGTCCAGAAAAATTTGTCCCACCTGAGTTTCGTCGAGTTGGTATGGTTTTTCAAAATTATGCTTTGTTCCCTCATCTAAATGTAGCAGCAAATATTGCTTATGGATTACACGGTGCCGATCGAGGCGATCAGGTTTCTGCTATGTTACAGTTGGTTGGATTGAGTGGTTATGCAGATCGTATGCCTAATGAGTTGTCTGGTGGAGAGCAACAGCGTGTTGCTCTTGCTCGTGCGATGGGACCTAGACCGGATGTATTACTCTTGGATGAACCGTTCTCTAATCTTGATAGTGGGCAGAGAGTGCATGTGCGCAATGAAGTTAGAGCTATTCTTAGAATGAGTGGAGCTACTGCAATATTTGTGACTCATCATCAGGAAGAGGCTTTGTTTATGGGGGATCGTATTGCCGTGCAGCACCAAGGCAGCATCCAGCAAGTGGGCAATCCTGGCGATGTCTTTGGTAATCCTGCTACTCGTTTTGTAGCTACTTTCATGGGCGAAACAGATTTACTCCCTGGGGAAGTTACTGCTGAAGGTGTTCAAACCGAGATTGGCTTATTGCAGTCAACTCGTCCTGTTAAGGTTGGTGATCAAGTTGAAGTAGCAGTGCGAGCTGATGATGTACGTATTGCTCCTGATCCAACGTCTGGAGCAATAGTGTTGACAAGAGAGTACAGAGGTATGGTCAACGTTTATCGTATACGCCTTCCATCAGGGCGCTTCATACATAGTTTGCAAAGACATACTGTTCGAATTGCACCCGCTACTCCAGTTCGGGTTCTTATGGACCCTGGCCACGAATTAGCCTGCTTCATCAACTCTAATTAGTATCTGAAATTGTATAATGTCAAAAACAGTTCGTCTCTGGAACTGATGTGTTTCCATTCCTTATGCTGATATTATGGCCAACATTATGAAGTCATACACTCCTCTACGACTGTTGCTAATATTGTTTGTAGGTGTTGCATTTGCGTACAACCAATCAACACCGATTTTTGAGGCTTCTGATGAAGCGTGGCACTATGGAGTTGTAAGAGAAATTGCATCTGGTCGTGGTTTGCCTACACAACAGACTGGAGAAATTACTACGTATAGACAAGAAGGTAGCCAGCCACCGTTCTACTATTTGATTGGTGCAGGATTGATTTCTTGGATTGATGATTTTGATTCTCTCAGTCGTTATTCATACAATCCTTTTGGTCAAATAGGTGTTCCAGGAACTACCACAAATGTAAACATGTTTCGTCATACTAATCTTGAGGAATTTCCCTTGACTGGTGTTGCTATGGCTGTGCATTTGCTCCGGTGGTTTTCTATATTGTTAGGATGTGGAACTGTGGCGCTTACATATTTTGTTGCCAAAGCTCTTTTCCCAGGGCAGGTTACTTTACCAATTCTGGCAGCATCGTTTACCGCGTTTAACCCGATGTTTGTTTTCATTAGTGCATCAGTGAACAATGATAATGGTGTCTGGTTTTTGGCTTCACTTATTATTTACACTCTTATTCTAATAGTTAATCTTGACAACAATGCTTTGTTGATTCCATCATGGTTTCCAAGCAAATTATTACAACGGCAATTTGCACCCTGGTTGTTAGGCTTACTTATTGGATTGGCAATTCTCACCAAACTTTCTGCACTACTGTTGATGCCAGTTGTCGTCATATATCTTATATGGAGAAAACAACATTCTCGTAACTGGTTACAATCATTCCGAGAAGGGTTAATTATTGCATCATGTGTATTAGTATTGACTGGCTGGTGGTTTTACAGGAATTTGATTTTGTATGATGAATTTCTAGGTACTAACATGATGGCAGAAATTTACGGTTTTGTGAGAACTGGACCACCAACTTGGGACGAATTGATATTAGAGTGGAGAGGTTGGTGGTATTCCCTGTGGGGAATCTTTGGGGCTTTTAACATAATTCCTGGAAGATGGTTTATTGCGACTATAAATGGATTAGTCTTAATTGCTGTGAGTGGTGGCATTGTATCAATTGTTAGGAGGTACTTGTCTGGTGTAAATATTAAAAAAATCCATATAACACATATTTTAGCAGGCTCATTTATACTTTTTACTCTTGTGGGAAATGTTTATTGGTCTTTGAATCAACATGCTTCGCAAGGTAGGCTGGCAATAATCGCGGTGACGGTTTTCAGCACGTATTTAGCTGCGGGAATGATTTCGCTATTTGGACAACAATTACAAAAATTATTTTCCATTGCTGTAGTTATTGTGTTACTAATTGTGTCTCTTTTGATGGTGAAATTATATATTGCACCTAGCTACAATATACCAAAATATATTGCATACGAAGAGATTCCTGCAGATATGATAGTTAGTGGAGCTACTTTTAATAAAGAGATTGAGCTCGTAGGTTATTCCGTACTCAATAATACTATTACTACAGATGATTCATTGCAAGTTACGTTATATTGGCGTGGCAAGTCATATATGGATAGTGATTACAACCTTGCAATTAATGTGTATGGATATGGGATGGAAAATATCTCTAAATTAGATACTTGGCCAGGTGGTGGTCTACTGCCTACTGCAGAATGGGAACCTGATGTAATTTACCCCGACACATATGTGTTACCTATATTAAGCTCCTCTGAAGCGCCCACAATTACGCGTATGGGCTTGTCCTTCTGGGATGATGACTTAAGTGATTCGCTTCCGATAAGTGTAAATGATGTGACAATTGAGTCCTTACTGCTTGATTTGGGACGTCTAATACCTGCGCATGAACAAAATTATATTCCAGAAGTGAAAGACGGATCTGTTTTTGCCTCTGGTGCTAAATTGTTGGGATATAGTATTGCAGAGCATGAAGCGCCTGAAATTTCTTTTACGTTGTATTGGCATGCTGAAAGCACAATCACGAATGATTTAACAGTGTTCGTTCATATGATAGATTCGTCGGGCGATATTGTTGCCCAAGCTGATGGACCCCCTTCACATGGTTATTGGCCAACATCAGAATGGGAGCTGGGAATTGTTGTGTCAGATCACCATAATCTGGATCATGACATAGACATATCTAGAGAGACTTATACCATAGTAATTGGTTTATATGATCCAGTATCGGGATTACGTGTGCCCGCGTACAGTTCTACAGGTTTTGAGTGGGATAATTGGGCTGTTCCAATTCACACTATAGGGATATCAGCACAATAAGTTTTGTCAGTGGCGGTATACTTAGGACATGCCTGTATCATATTTCAGGCATATCCTGGTGAAGTGCGTTTATATTAACTAGTACTATTTAGTCTTGGTAATATATGTGCGAATGTTCGGTGATGTAACTACTTATATATAAAACATTATGTCCAAGAGGATTTTGTTAGTAGTGTTGGGTCTATTTGTTAGCTTGTATTGGTATGGTTACGCCAGTGCGTCAACACGACCCCCCTCTACT
>CAJWIA010000077.1 GCA_913040765.1 uncultured Anaerolineales bacterium
ATACATAAAAAAAAGCTTTTTGGAAAATATTCATTTATACCCTGGATTTCTGTAGGTGCAATATCCATCAGCCTTCAGCTACTCGCTGGACACCCAGAAATTGTCGCCTACTCTCTGTTAATAGCAAGCTCTTATGCAGCATGGCATTCATTGAAATTGATTTTCAGCAACCATAGAGAAGATCTTCTACGGATTATATTTCATATGGGCTTAATGATAATATTGGGACTTCTACTAGGTGCTATACAGCTATTTCCATTATTAGAAGCTGCTTCTAATAATTTTCGTGTGGATACAGCAAGCCTGACAGAGGTGCGTGAATGGGGCTACCCTGTCAGGAGAATAATAACACTATTAATACCAAATTTCTTTGGTAATCCTACTCACCATGCCTATTTTGACTGGTTCACTCAAGATTGGACGCCAGTTAGCATCAATGCTCTAGGAGAGAAAATCTCCACCATCGACTGGGGTATCAAGAATTATGTTGAGGGCGGAATGTACGTGGGTATACTACCTCTTTTATTAGCAATAGTAGCATTTGCTAAATACTTTTATAAAAGAAACTTTTGGTCAAACAAACACTCAGATATTGGGTTCTTTTTTGTACTATCTATACTAAGTTTAGCTTTTGTATTTGGCACACAACTTTACGCATTGATTTATTACCTGCCAGGCTTAGGTCAGCTACACTCACCTTTTCGTTGGGTTTGGCCTTTGAGTATATGTTTTGCGACATTAGCCGCCTATGGCACCAACGAACTAATACGACCCAACCACTCTGACAAAAAAGTCACCTATCTCTTGTTAGCACGAATTTCTATGTGGATTGGATCTATAGTTACACTTAGTGTATTTATGGTTTACATGTTTTTTGACTCGTTCGAACCAATGCTCGAACAAGCTTTATGGAGTCTGGCACAAGCTAACAAGTCCTTCGCGAACGCACGTATGTTTTTCTCCTACCAATCCCGTTGGGTATTACAATTTGGAATAATATTGAGTCTTAGTGGAATTGTTTTATGGAAAACCATTACATCAAAACGTAGAATGTGGAAGTACAGCCTATGGTCAATTATTGTAATTGATCTATTTTTAGCAGGCCAAGGATTTAACCCTAGCAGCAATCCTAAAATACTCGACTACAAACCGCCAATAATAGAATTTTTACACGAGGATGAAAGCCACTGGCGCTTTACCACCTATGATCCAAGTGGTAGTAAGGCCCTTAACGCTAATGCAGGTTGGTTATTCGACGTAGAAGATGTGCGCGGTTATGACTCTATAATACCTGCCCAGTATGTTGATTACATGCAACTGATTGAACCGCAGAATGAACTGCAATATAATCGTATCTCCCCGATCACCACCTGGCAGGGACTACACTCTCCATTACTTGATTTGTTGAATGTCAAGTATGTCATTAGTGAGCAAAAGATAAATAGTCCGGAGAGGTTTGAGTTGGTATATGAAGGGGAATCACTAGTCTATCAAAATAAACAGGTCATGCCACGCGCCTATACACTTCCAACTAGTTGCATCACTACAACCGATGATGTGCAATCTGCTCTACAAGAAAACAACCCGCACCATGTCATAGTTTTAGATACACAGGACGTTTCTAATTCCAACTCGCTAACCACAGCGGCAGCATGTCAGATAAAGCCTGCGCAAATAACTTCGTCACGACTAAATGAAGTACAAATTGAGGCGCAGCTATATCAGCCTGGATATCTGGTGTTGGCAGATTCATACTCCGATGGATGGCAAGTCTTTGTACACAGTGATGCAAACGAGGTAGAGACTAGGGCCGAACTAATAAGAGCCAATGGCAATTTCCGAGGATTATACCTAGATCAGGGTAAGCACCACGTACGTTTCAATTATAGTCCGCTCTCCTTTAGATTAGGTGGTGTTATATCGACAATATCTATTGCTACTTTGTTGCTACTTGGAACTATCTGGCTATGGCAAATATTTTATACACATAAGAAGACATCATCAGATGCGAGTACCGTAGCCAAAAACAGTCTAGCACCTATGGGATTCAACCTACTAAATCGAAGCATTGATTTCATTTTTGCGATGTTCTATCTCCGAATACTAGGACCTGCCGAATCTGGCAATTACGCGACTGCCATAGTAATTATTGGATGGTTTGAAATCTGGACTAATTTTGGTCTCAATACTTGGTTAACTCGTGAAGCTTCAAGAAATCTCGCCTCTATAAACCAATATCTATCAAACAGTACCATCTTCCGGCTAGTGCTAGGATTATTGACCATGCCACTGTTTCTTGGAGCTATAGTTCTATACCAACGAAATACCGGTTTGCTAGGTAGCGACACTGTGTTGGCAATAATCCTCCTTGCTATAGGTATGTTATTTTCTTCGATATCAACAGGTTTGACATCCGTATTCTATGCTTATGAAAAAGCTGAGTACCCTGCAGTTGTTAGCAGTTTCAGTACTATTTTGAAAGTAGCCCTAGGATTGATTGCACTAATTCTAGGGTATGGTTTCGTTGGCCTTGCTGGGGTAAGCATAGTGGTAAATGTGATCACCCTGCTTACCCTATTCATTTTAGTAAGAAAATTATTCTTTAAACCCCATCCCGAATTCAACATAAAACTACAACGACGTATGTCTACGGACTCCTTGCCTTTAATGCTTAACCATCTACTAGCAACTCTGTTTTTCAAGATAGACATACCGATGATCCGCACTATGCGTGGTCAAGCTGAAGTCGGACGTTATAGTACTTCCTACAAGTTCATTGAAGCTTTCAATATAATTCCTGCATTTTTCACTTTTGCACTATTCCCATTAATGAGCAGACAAGCCAAGGATGACCAAGAAGCATTAGCTAGAACCTACTATTTAGCTATCAAATTGCTTTTTGCTGTAGCATTACCATTGGCATTGACAACTAGCTTTCTCGCTACACCCTTAGTACGTCTTCTGGGTGGGGAAGATTTTCTTCCACAAGGGGCAATAGCACTACAATTGATGATATGGTCTATCCCATTTGGGTGGATCAATAGTGTGACCAACTATCTTTTAGTTGCTATTAATCAAGTGCGGACAATAACACGTTCATTTGTAATTGCCACTGTTCTCAACATTGTAGTAAATACAATCTTCATTCCAATTTTTGGATTCCGAGCAGCAGCTATATCAACTATTTTGTCAGAAATAATACTAGGTGCTCTATTTCAATGGACCTTGTATCGTAAATTAAATCGTACGCCATGGGTACAATTGTTCGGAAAAATAGTTGCTTCCGCAGCTTTGATGGGTGTAATAACATGGATAGGATTACAGTGGAACCTATTCTTGGGATTAATTGTCGGTATATGTGCTTATCTCGCCACCATGATTTACATTGGGGTTTTTAATTCTCGGGAGATAAGTATAATCGTGGATTTGATGCCACAATCAATAAAGCATCGTATTAGTAGAGCAAGGCAAAACAACAGTAAAGACAGTTCTCTTAGTTGATCTATGAGGTTACATTTATGATTATAAGAATTGAAAACATTGCCGACTATGTGGACCAAACAATTACCATACAAGGATGGATATATGCCAAGACTGGAAAGGGCAAATTACACTTTGTTCAATTGCGAGATGGCACTGGGATTGCGCAATGCGTAGTATTCCAGAAGGAAGTGACTGAGGAAGTTTTTGATGTAACACAACAGCTGACTCAAGAATCGTCTGTTTTGTTAACTGGTACAGTTCGAAAAGATAAACGAGCGCCTGGAGTTCCAGGCGGATACGAAGTAGGAGTAATCGATATACAAGTACTTCAGTCAGTCAATGAATATCCCATCACACCTAAAGAACATGGGGCTGAATTCTTGCTAGACCGAAGACACCTGTGGATTCGTTCCTCACGCCAATGGGCTATTCTGCGAATTCGAGCATGCATTATGCGTTCAATCAGGGAGTGGTTAGATGAAAATGGATTTCTTGAGATTACAACACCTATCATCACGCCAGCTGCAGTTGAAGGTACATCCACTTTGTTTGAGATTGACTACTTCGATAGAACTGCATACTTATGTCAAACTGGTCAACTCTATAATGAGGCCAATATTGCAGCGTTTGGCAAGGTATATGCGTTTGGTCCAACTTTCCGAGCTGAAAAATCAAAAACTCGCAGACACTTAACTGAGTTTTGGATGGTCGAACCCGAAATAGCATATTGTGATTTAGTTCAATTATTAGAAATAGAGGAACTGTTTGTCAGCCATATTGTCCAGTCTTGTCTAAACAAATGCAGTGCTGAACTAGCCCTTCTTGGTCGAGATATAAGTATGCTCAGCAATATCAAACCGCCGTTTCCACGTATTACCTATGATAATGCAATTGAAAGATTAATTGATCTCAAAAACCAGACAGATGATCCAGAACAAAAATCTCTCATTGATATCAAATGGGGCGATGACTTTGGTGCTCCTCACGAAACTGCAGTTACACAAATGTTTGATAAACCTGTATTCGTCACACATTATCCTACACAAGTAAAGGCGTTTTACATGCCAGTAGTAGAAAATAGACCAGAGGTATGCTACTCCGCTGATCTGTTAGCTCCTGAAGGTTATGGGGAAATTATAGGAGGATCAGAACGAATACACGATCATGACACTCTAGTAAATCGAATTAAAGAACATCATCTTCCGCTAGAAACTTATGACTGGTATCTTGACTTACGCAAATATGGTAGTGTGCCTCATTCCGGTTTTGGTTTAGGTGTAGAACGAACTGTGTCTTGGATATGTGGTATTGAGCATATACGCGAAACAAGTCCATATCCTAGAATGATCAATAGAGATAATCCATAATACATTGTGTCAAGAAGCATTCCCAATATAGTACATTATGCCCTATAGAACCCACGACACAATCCCTGTGTGGGGACAATTACAAGATAGTGCCCTCCAACAGATAAAAAACTGCCTAAAGCATGATAGGGCAGTTTCAGCAGCGCTAATGGCGGATCATCATCATGGATATGTACAACCTATCGGCGGGGTGATCGCATATCATGAAGCCATATCTCCATCAGGAGTGGGATATGACATAGCTTGTGGCAACAAAGCAGTGCGTCTAGACATTTCAGCAATAGAGACACGTAACAATATATCTACTATCATGAGTGATATCACTCATGATATATCATTTGGGGTCGGAAGTAAGAATAAACAACCAGTGGACCACGCTCTTTTCAATGATCCAATCTGGAAAATCGGACCACTTAGCAAGTGGAAAAATCTAGCTATGTCACAATTAGGAAGCGTAGGGAGTGGCAATCACTATATCGATATATTTGTCGATGAACTAAATAGAGTATGGGTAGGGGTACATTTTGGTTCCAGGGGATTGGGACATCGAATTGCCACCCATTTCATAAAATCTGGTGGGGGTAAACCCAATGATATTTCCCCCGTCACATTTGATGTAAATACCAATATTGGACAAGACTACCTCACAGCTATGACCCTTGCGGGACAATATGCATACGCTGGCCGCAATTGGGTATGTGATGAAATTGCCAAACTCTTGGGAGCAAACATCTTGGAAGAAGTGCACAACCATCACAACTTTGCATGGAAAGAACGTCACAATGGCACAAATCTGTGGGTGATACGTAAGGGTGCCACACCTGCTTACCCAAAGCAAAGAAGCTTTGTTGGAGGAAGTATGGGTGACATATCAGTAATAGTAGAAGGATTAGATTCTACTGAAAGCAAGAAAGCTCTATACAGTACCGTACACGGAGCTGGACGTATTATGTCGCGTACTGAAGCCGCTGGAAAGTACCGAAATGGAAAAAGAAGCGGAGGAAAAATTTCTCGACAGATGATGTTAGACTGGATCGAACGAGAAGACGTTGAATTACAAGGAGCTAATACAGACGAATCTCCACATTGTTACCGCAGACTCACTCAAGTACTGAAGCATCACGCTCTAACTATTCGTGTTTTACATACGCTGCACCCTATAGGTGTAGCAATGGCATGTTAATCGTAAGATTTTGTTACAACTAAAAATATAGTTCGCCAAAGTACTATGAAAACAAACTCCGACACTATCCATCACTCACAGGAAGCTTACCTAACATTTGCAAAACAATTGGCACATTCTGCTGGACAGAGGTTGCTAAGTTCCTTCGGTAAAAGTGTCGCAACAACTAAAGAGGACGGAACCACCGTGACTCGTTCTGATCAGGAAACAGACCGATTCATTTGTGGAGAGATTCAAGCAAGATATCCAATGGATAACATACTTAGTGAAGAGTTGTTACCAGAATATACTGATAATGGAAATGCTGTATGGATTGTAGATCCTATTGACGGTACCACCAACTTCAGCCAAGGCCTACCTCTTTGGGGTGTATCAATTGCCCGATTAGAAAATGGTTATCCTACAATTGGAGTCCTATACTTCCCTGTATTAGACATGTTATGCCATGCAGCAAAAGGACAAGGAGCATTCGAAAATAACAAATGTATTTCAGCCAGAAGGCCGGCCATTGTCAACCGTTATTCCATATTTACATGTAGTTCTGGAACTGAGCGATATTATAAAATTAGAGGAGGCATAAGGGCAAAAAGACGTACATTTGGATCGACTATCTACGAACTATACTTAGTAGCTCGTGGCAATGCTCTATTTTGTGTGTTACCGGAACCAAAAGTATGGGATTTAGCAGCAGCCTGGTTGATAATTGAAGAATCGGGTGGAGCAATCGATACAATAAACGATTCTCCGCACTTTCCACTTATGAAAGAAATGCCTTATACAAGCGTACAACTCCCTACACTCGCCACTGCTAGTCTAGAAATGTGGCAAGGTATTCATGATTTGATCCGTACAAAATAGAGGATTGTAATTTTGTGCAAATGAATAATGTCATGGGTACGGTATAATCAGTTTGCTTCCAATCTGTATACTAGCAGGATCCACTATACGATTACGGTCAATTATCATCTGCATTGGCACCTCATACTGTATAGA
>CAJWIA010000078.1 GCA_913040765.1 uncultured Anaerolineales bacterium
CACGTACAACATTTACTAAAACTCCTGAAGTTGCTGCGTGCTTAGCCAACGCCAACATTCCGGCTTCAAGAGCAGCTTTAGAGGCCATATAGTGTGCCATCTGCGGTGATCCTGCATATTTAACAGCAATACTACTTATGCTGATTATTCGCCCATAACCTTCGTGATTCATCTTCTGTAAAACCTTTTTTGCCAATAGAAATGGAGCGATAAAATTAACCTGCATCGCTTTGATTAAATCTTG
Source organism: uncultured Anaerolineales bacterium (assembly GCA_913040765.1). GTDB lineage: Bacteria > Chloroflexota > Anaerolineae > Anaerolineales > UBA11657 > UBA11657. The sequence goes on from CAJWIA010000078.1 coordinate 245, forward strand.
TTCAGATATATTATCTATAGATTCCACCGGCTCAATTAATGCAGCGTTATTAATTAGGATATCAATCTTCTGTTTCCATGACCACACATCATCTAATACTTCTTGAACACTCTGTGTATCTGCAAAATCTGCCCGTGTCAAGTAGCATATATTGTCTCCATATAATTTTTGTAATTGAAGTACTCTTTCTTCACTGGTATGATAATGAAGAGCAACGCTTGCCCCGGCTTTTATCAATCGCTCCACAATAGCAGAACCAATTCCACCACTAGCACCCGTAACTAAAGCTGTTTTTCCAGTGAGAGATAATTCATTGTTCATAAAATACAATCCTTTGATTCACAGGAATCAATCCTTCTCAGTCGCCACTGCAAATAAAGTGTCGCAGAGCCAATGTCTCCTAAGAGTTGAAGAGTAAGAGCTTTCTAATTCAGAGGAAAAGAAGTCTGTATAACGACCCATACCTCCTGGTCTACCTTCCATCATCCAAACCATATGATTAGAGAGGTCATAACGTTGTGCGGGAAATACCTCCACTTCCAAACCTGAACGAACAATGACATCGGTCAATGTTCGTTGTGAAAACACATGATAATGGACCTTTTGCCAATAAAATGGTCCGAAATTAGGTATATCGTATCGTGATAGCAATACATCGTCAACATTAGGTACCTCAACAAGTATCCTGCCTCCCTTATGCAGTCTTGCTTGTAGTTGACCTAAGTACCCAACTGGATCACGTAAATGTTCAAGCACATAGTAAATAGCAATAACATCAAATTTGCTGTCATCTAGATCGTCTAAAGACTCTACAGTATGAATACCACGTTTCAAGGCATAGTCTCTGTAAGCCACACTCGGCTCTACGCCAACCACTGAACTCACATATCCTGACAAGTCATCCAGAAAGTAACCTGTAGAACTTCCAATTTCAAGCAGAGAGTCATCTTTTGATAGGTGCGGTCGCACAAGCGGCAAGCGTCGCTCACCTTCAGCCTGATATGATCTAAAATGGGACTCTGGGCTCTCCCACCCAGGACCAGATCGACCTTCCATATATTCCTCAAATTCTGATATGTAGAAGGCAGCTTCTTCTTCTTCCGTCATTATCGGAAACAAATATACCAAATCACAATTTTGACATCGGTAAACTGCTGAGTCAGGATCGCCAGACACAATTGAACTGACCAACATATAATCAATTGAGCCGCATACCCTACATATAATAATATCTGTATTTGCGCTCATTTTATCTACTCAACTTTGCTGACTTATTCATGCTTTCTAAATATTCAACCTTGATTTTTATACTGTGTCCGAGCCCAGTCAACCATTAACTGCAAGCCATCATCAAGACTAGTCTGAGGATTCCACCCCAGATCATTAATCGTATTACTGATATCGGCATAAAGACCAAACTGGTCAGACAAATTGCCTTCAAGTTCGCGAATAGGATAATCACTTGAAAGGTTTAAAGCATTTATTAGTGACGACAACAGATCCCTCACACTAGTTCCATAACCTGAGCCAACATTATATGCTTGCGCAGGTGTATGAGACATACTTAAAGCACTGACCCATGCATCTACTACGTCTTCAACATAAACAAAATCTCGGAAACGCTCTAGTGAACCAGTTACCGGAACTTCAACTCCACGGAGCATATAAGACAAGAATATACTAACCATACCCTGTTTCACGTTACCTAAATCCTGGCCCGGACCATATACACTGAACATACGAAAGCTAGTCACATCCAAGCCATCTGCACTAGCTAAACGCAGAAGGTGTTCGGATGTGAGCTTTGATACACCGTAGTAAGATCTTGGAATACATAATTCATTCTCAGAAACTGGAGATTTATCAGAATTGCCATAAGCAACCATCGAACTAGCATATAAGAAACGCGATATTCCCTGATCAATACACCAACGAGATAATAACAAGGTAGATATAGCATTAGTTTGTAAATCATACAAAGGTTTTTCAGCTGATAGCGCTCCGGCAGATTGTGCAGCAAGATGACATACTGCATCATAATTTCCATCGGGTAGTCTGGCAATAAAATCAGTTTCTGAAAGGTCAATCTCCATACAATTGATACCCGCGGGCACGTTGCCACGATTACCACTAGAAAAATTATCAATTATCACAACTTCATGACCTAAACTTAACAAACGTTTGACCAAGTGCGACCCAATAAACCCGGCTCCCCCAGTGACTATGACTTTCACAATTATTCTGGAAGCACTGTATATTCATCCGCAAGATCTTGATCTAGTTGACCAAGTCTTCTAGAAGTGACTTCCTCATGCAAATATACTTCGCGATTGTCCTCAGCAGATCGGTATATAGCATTCAGCAATCTAATTGCACTAATTCCATCTTCGAAAGCAATCGGATGAGGTATTCCTTCCTTGATGTCAGCAACCACATCCTTGAGGAGAGGTATGTGACCAGTACCATACGCATGATTAAAATCTTCCGAATGCAACTCCACAGCCTCTGGATCAGACGTGTACATACTGAGTACATTGGCAGCAATCCCAGTGATCACTGACATACCATGTTCGGATAGGATTGAAATAGATGCCTCTTCAAGTTGTTCTTCATAAACAATATCTGGGCGCGCAGCAGTAGTTACTTCAATAGCTCCTAACGCACCACTTTCGAACTTTAGAATAGCCACTGCTGTATCTTCAACTTCCACATCAACAAGTTGAGTTGCAATATTGGCGACTACTGATCTAACATCTCCCAGCAAATATTGCAACAAATCAATAAAATGGATACCTTGTGTTACCAGTGTGCCTCCATCCATGGCCCAGGTTCCCCTCCAGGATGAAAGATTATAGTATCTCTGTGGCCTACACCATCTCTGGCGCACTGTCCCTAATGCAACCTTACCCAACTTTCCAGACATTAGATCAGCACGCACCTTCCTAACTGCCTTATTGTATCTATTCTGATATATCGGAAATATCTTAACATCAGCATTATCAGCTGCTAATTTCATTTTTTCTAAATCATCCCAGGCTAATGCCAAAGGCTTTTCGACCACAACATGTTTACTGTATCGACTAATCACATCGATAGCATGAGCAGGATGCATACCATTTGGAGTAAGAATACACACAACATCAATGTTTTCCTCTTGAAGCATAGTATGATAATTGGAATACGCTGGAACACCATACTTTTCCTGAAATTCCTGTCGTCTCTCAGGCAAAAGATCGCTCACTGCAGCTAACTCAGCATCTAACATTTTAGTAATAGGATCAGCATGAAAATTAGCAATGCGACCACACCCAATAATTGCAAAACGAATAGGAGTCATAATTACGTTGCACCTAGCTTGCACTCATGAATAGATTCTAAGAGATTTTCTACTGATTCAATTTCCATTGCTAATTTTGCATCTTTTGCATACGAACCAAGGTGTGGAGTGAGAATAACATTCTCAATTTCAGTCAGTGGACCAGTGTAAGGCTCTTTACTGTAAACATCCAAGGCTGCGCCCTTTAGGGTTTGATTTTTCAATGCTGTAACTAATGCTCCCTCATCCACTATACCACCACGAGACATGTTCACCAACATGGCATCGGTACGCATATGGGCCAATTCCTTTTCTGCAATTAGAACAGTACTATCCTCTGACATAGATACATGTATACACAAAATCTCACTTTCTGCCAACAAATCGGGGAATTCAACGAGACGAACTTGGTTTTTAACTGACCAGTCCACATCCGGTAATAAATCGTGACCAATAAGTATACAACCCATAGCCCTCATAAGTTGTGCAACTTCTCTGCCAATACGACCAAGCCCTAAAATACCAACTATTCGACCTTGCAGTAACTGGCCAATTTCCTTATGCCACACTCCCTTACGCATATTTCTGTCAGCCATGGGAATATTTCTCAATAAAGCCATGACCATAGCCAAAGTTAGCTCAGCTGCAGCACGAGTGGGACCATAAGGTGTACTACGCACATGGATTCCATACTGCTCGGCAGCTTCTAAATCTACATTATCCACCCCGCTTCCTAGACGACTGACAACACGTAGATTTGAAAAACGGGATAGAGTATCCGCATCTAACTTTTCTAAACCAGCAATGATTCCAATACAATCACTCCCAAGTGAAACAACCTCATCGCTAGTTAACCGTCTTTTATTTGGATTCATTTGTATTTCATACCCGCTTTCTTCAAGCAATTGCATTGGTTTTGGACCGCACTCACCAAATGATGAAGGGGTGACTAATATTTTCATTGTCAATTTTCCTTATGAATCAGATTGTACAAAATCGTTTTGCAATAAATAATTGTGTGTCATTGCAACTGTAACGTTGTAACAATATCAATTCCATCAATATACCAAACGTATTAATTCCATGGCTTCCGCATATTCCACACCCACGACTGACCCCCAACGACGTGCTATAGACATAAGAGCATCAGTTGAACGAGGATGCGGAAAACTACGACTTTCACCACCGTAAGTTTTCATTGCATTAATTTTTGCGTCAATCGTATCTGTAATATTAACGAACACATTTGGTCTGAATCCACCGTGATAGTGTTGAAAAGACCACTCAGTGGATGATGGCACCTCAAACGAATATAATTCTCGCACAGAGCACCCTGATAGCGGGCGGACAGCAGTCATAGTGGCTCGAAACACAACTTCATGATCTATATTTAAATCACCATTATGATGAGTATATACAATGTCAGGTTGTATATCATCAATTAGGTTTTCTACAATCTTAACAATCTCGAGTAAAGGCAATGTATCAAACCGATTGTCTGGAAGATCATACGTGAACAAATCTTTCGCACCTATCAGTTCTGCGACCTTCCTACTATGATCATGAAGTTCCGCTAACAACGACTTATCGGCCAATTCACGTGCATCGTATCGCGATGTAATACCTTCGCCTAGTATAGCAATGAATACATCATTGCCTTCCTTGACCAAGCGAGCCATCGTTCCCCCACATCCCAACACTTCATCATCAGGATGAGCTGCAATCACAAGTACTTTATTGTTTTTCCGCATGACATTTACTCCATTGTTGATATTTATTATTGATGACAGAAATACATTATGAATCACATAACGATATCAAGGACTTCGACACACGATTAGCACCAAACCCGTCGACTAAATCTTGAGATCTACTTGACATTTTTGCTCGCTGTTGCGGATCATATAGCAATTCTTCCAATGCTTCAGCTAAATCGGCATCTATAGAAGATGCACACAAATTACCAACGCTCTTAGCATAACCCTTGTTATCCAACTCTTGAGCTGTTAGCACCTGATCATCTGAGGCAATCAATATAATCATTGGTACCCCTAGACAACATAGCTCCCAACAAGTAGAACCACCCGCGTTGATCGATACATCAGCCCAAATCATATGTTCAGCCATATCAGATACATTGTCATAAATTTGTATATTATGTGCTAGCCTCGATCGCGCCTGAGAAATCAACTTTTTAACATGTCCTCCTCCGCCAACGATAAATCGCACATCTAAATTCCGTTGTACCATTGAGATTGCCCTTAATATCATCAAGTATTGATCGGTCATATCGCTACCACCCAAAGTGATTAGGACTCGACGATCTGTTTTATCAAAGGAATTAGTAATCTCTGTACGAGAAAATAGAAATTGCTCGCGCAGGAGAGCATAAGTTGGCCCTAGCAAACTTACACAATCTGATCTAATTTTATAGCACAATTTTGAGGCTCCCAAATTCTGATTCAGAAACCAGTGAGCTGCAGTTAGATCACGATCATGATCTCTCCCTAAACCTATCACAGCCAGTTTGATGCCACTATGTCTCACTTTCTCAAGATAGTCAGTAGTAGCCTCATAATGATCCACAATCACAACATTTGCCCCTTCATTCTTTGCAATATCCAAAGTAAGTTGTGTATCATACAAATCAAGACCACCATGCTTTTCGTCCTTTAAACAATCAATAGTACTCACCTGAAACCCTGCACTACTTACAATCTGTACAACATCAGGATAATTTTGCATTACCCAAACAATGTTACATCCTTGTTTCTTCATAACTTTACCAAGAGATATGCAGCGCATTACATGACCCATACCAATTTCATAGTTTCCATCACATCTAAATATAAAGTTCATTTTATAGAACTCAAACAAACAGTCTTGGAATTTTGACGCATATTATTTGAATGTTACTATTTGGAACTACAATCCTGCAATTGGGCGACATCTGACATATCATTACAAAACTTAGTGACGGGGAATTGCTGATTAAAGCAATTTCAGAAACTATCTTCGTTTTTGCGTATAACTTTTGCAGGAACGCCTAATGCTACAACTTTATCTGGTAAATCTTTAGTTACTACTGCTCCTGCACCTATCATTGACGACTTACCCACATTTATTTGGTCTAAAACTGATGCTCCCATACTAATTATGCAGCTATTACCAATATTACTTGAGCCAGCTATAGTAGCCGCAGGACCAATGTTGGAATATTTACCTATTGTTGATTCGTGGCCAATAGAAGCAACTCTATTAATAATCGAGAAATCGCCAATTTGTGCATTAGGTGCTATGACTACACCTGGCGCAATAATCACACCTTCTCCAATATGAACATTGGATCCAATATGAGCCTTGGGGTGAATAAGCTGACAAAAATTGATATCGAATCTATCCTTGATTGTAGCAACTAGTTTATGCTTTG
>CAJWIA010000079.1 GCA_913040765.1 uncultured Anaerolineales bacterium
GTCCCTGACGCGTATCCAACCGGACATCCTGCACCTTTTCTCCAGAATTGAACTTACGTTCTACGGTTGCTCCTGTTCTGAGATTGCGGACTTTTGTCCGTATGGTAGCGCTACCACGACCAGGTTTGTGGTGCGAATAATCTAATACACGCCACAAATCATTATCAGTAACAAAAGTCACTCCCTTACGCAACTGATTCACATCAATCATAATATATATCCTATACCCATAATCACAAACTCTTGAAAATTATAACTAACGATACATAACTAAGTCAATCATTTTTCGTTATCTAAATTAATGGCCAAGTTCACTACACCATTTAAATATTCGTTACCATCTGAATCATGTACAACTACCCGATTGCCAGTCGAGGGTTCGAAAACGCCCACTTCAACCATCACACAATCGAGAGATGATGAGTCTGACAATCTTAGATTCCGCATATCTCGAACAATCTCACCATTAACCCATTGCCAGAAGGGGAACATACGACCCAATGGTGGTCCATCTGCCATGCCGAGCAAATTACCCTGACAATCAAAGGCATGCACAAAAACTTCTTCAGTACTGGGTGAACTCAATTTCCAAACAAGCTCTACCCAAAGTTCACCACGCTTATCTAAAGTCAGTAATCCTGAAAATAAAATCAAACGGCCTCTATCAAATATGGCCAAGGGAATCTGATCAATGGTCGAAAAATCTTCATCAAGTACTTGTCCTACATCTGTAAAACCAAGGGGGCCATCTCCATAAGTTGTAAGCCAAATATGATCGTACTTTCTTATGCGATCAGCCATTTCATCCCAATGAAGCACCTCACCCCATACATCGTAATAATGATGGTCAGGCTCAACAGCTACTAAAGGAAAGTTGATGCCATCTACTTGTGCTACTTGGTTAGTATGAACACCAACCAACTGACCTGGGTCGTGATATTCCGGAATCACTACTACACCATCGTGTACTATTGGAAAGGTATGGTGCGCCGATGCCAACCAAGTAGTAGGATTCACCACTAAGTGAGTGTCTTCCGGAAACAATTCAACGACACGCACCATATCCAATATGGGCGCAAGTGCCCTTCTATGTAATTCGATTCGCGAATTAATATATCTGATCGGTATAGTTAATAACGTTACTGATAACAACACTGCTAACCAAGAATGATATTTGCTACGAATAGCTATTAAGGTAAAAAGTCCAGACCACATTATTGCTGCACTAATAGAAGGCAAAACAGTCAATCTAGGACTCACAACAACATACAGTTGCGGCAACGTTAATATTGATGGCAAAGACATTAGCATAACCCAAATAACGCTTAACAATAACAAACGTAGTTTGTGAAATTGCCAAAACATCATCGTTACAATAACTAGACAAAAAGAACCAACAGCAACTACCGATTGTGGTTCAGACCACATTGTTTGATTAGAAAGAAAAAGCGCAAGAGGTTGTACAGGAAATGTGTAAGCAACAAGAAAGAAGATTGTATTATTCCATATCTCAAGCATAGGCCGCAATGTTGGCAAGCCAGTGTCAAGCCGCATCTTGTCTATGGATGTCCAAAGTAACGGAAAGGCAGTATTGGCTATCACTGAAACAGATATAAATAATCTAGCACTAAGGGTAATTTCACTAGAGCCAATCTTATTCTGCTTGCCAACATTACGTAAAACTACAATCCATAAGGCCACCAACACATAACCCGCAATGATTCCTGATTCATGCGCAAATGGCGCCAAACATGCGCACAGAGCTGAAATATATGCCCATATCACATCTCTACTTGTATAGAAATTTAGTATAGCCAGTACTGATAACAATACCAACATGGTAACTAGCAAATGAAATAGGGAAGCAACTAACGGGATAACTATAGAAGCGAAAGGGAAACTACATAACACTATGGCAGCTTGCCAAGCAAAAATATTCCCAGCTATAGATTTAGATATTGGCCTTTCATTCGCCTTTGAACCATTATCTAAAGCCAACCACACTTTTAATCCGACTGCGGTGATCAACCAACCATTGCATATCATCACAATTATGTTCAACAAGTGAAAAGCAAAGGTATTCGTAACACCAAACAACCATTGCCATATCCTAAAAATAGAAAATCCTAGAGGTCGATAATAAGGAAAACCAGACGCTGAAGTCCATAAAGACAACAAAGAACGTCCTTGCATGAACTCAAAATTGGCTACGTCATCCCAGAAAAACGGCAGCTCAAGAACTGGCCAATATAGGACAGCGACCAACACTGGTGAAGTGAGGAAATGAATCCAAATCAGTAAACGCGAATCAATAGTTCTATACATTGTCAACAAGTAGCAAGCTTGGATATATACTATTTGTTAATCCACATGGCAGCCGCATTGGGCAAGTCAGACAAATTGCCTCTCCACTTCTTACAGTCAGGTAATGATTCCAAAAACGTTCTACCGTACGATTTAGTGATTATTCTCCGGTCAAATACTACAATGAGTCCGCGGTCTTTTTTACTTCGAATTAAACGTCCAAATCCCTGCCGAAATCTTATGATAGCCTTAGGCACTAAGTAATCAACAAAAGCATTAATCTGACCATCCTGCTCAACCACTGCACTTCTAGATTGGATAATTGGATCCGATGGCACATCAAAGGGTAAACGTGCTATCACTACTACAGACAGAGCCGAACCAGCAACGTCAATACCCTCCCAAAAACTTTGTGTGCCCAAAAGGACTGCTTTATCTGCATTCCTGAAGGATGTTAGAAGCTGATGCCGAGAGGCACTGCCTGACTGATCATATACCATAATTCCTTCTCGTTCTAAAGGACCACGAATAGCATGGGCAGTATCACGGAGTTGTACGTGAGAGGTAAACAGAACCAACGCCCGTCCATTCGTAGCTTTACATAGTTCTACAATACCCTCTTCCAAATCTTTTTGATATCTTTCTCTATTAGGTGGTTCTGCTACATCACTGGGTATACACAATAAAGTAGATTTTTTGTAATCAAACGGTGATCCTATTGCAACTTCATCTGCGTCCTCTGCATGCAAGCGATTCCTAATAAAACTAAAATTACCGGCAGTTGTCGTAAGAGTAGCAGACGTCATAACTACTGCATTTTTTTCGTACCATAGATGTTCTTGAACTAACGGTCCCACATGTAATGGAGCACTACGGATTGTCAACAAGTTACCATCATTAGATAAATGAATCCAGAAAATCTGATCATCTTGTGCCTCGGTTACCAATCCGTGCACACGAGTGTCAAAATCATTTAATTTACCTATTATAGAACCTATATTAGACTGCAATTCTTCATCTTCATCCCTGTCTCGACCAACAATTTTATTATACTCGTCCAATATATCCTTCAACCTTTTAATCGTTGAAGTCAAAGTATTATGTAAATTCTCCCAAACAATTTCTACGTCAGCCCACTCGGAACTATTTCTAGACTCGGCCTTTATCAGTAATCGTCTATCATATCCGCCGTTGCTATTAGAGTCTTGATACTGAGCAAATTTTTTCAAGGCCTTGAAAAAACTCGTAGAATGAATTAACACGTTCTCAATTGATTTAGATGTTCCATCAACATCATTTTTAATTTGCTGCTTCCTAGCAGAACCCTTATGTACTCGCGTCATTAACTGCTTTAGCAGTCCACTTTTTCTATTCACTAAGTTCTTTAGTAGTCTTTCAAAGTCTATCTGACGCGCTGCAAAACTGAGGCCATTTGTCGTAGCATCCTCCAGATGATGCGCCTCATCAATAATGAGATACCTGTACTCCGGCAACACGTGATTTTCGGAAGCTACATCAGCCAGCAACAATGCATGATTAACCACAACCAAGTGAGCTGATTCAGCCTCGCGTCGGGCTCGGTCAAACGGGCAACCACCTTCTATCACCTTAGCGCAACGGTTCTTAGTACAGTTTTCATCTTCTGCAGATATTCGACTCCATACAGCAAGTTCGCCCGGGCCGGAAAGATTGATCTCAGAACGATCGCCTGACTTCGATTTAGCCAACCAAACATACAATTTAGCCAACACGTTCATTTCGGTTACATTATTAGGTCCTCTTTTGCGCAATATATCAAAGCGACGTGGGCAAATATAATTACCCCGACCTTTTTGTACCACAGCTCGGAATGGCATATCTAAGATTTCATCTAAAACTGGCACATCTTTATTAATCAACTGATCCTGTAGGTTAATTGTGTTGGTTGATACCACTACACGCTCATCATTTGTACACGCCCACTTAATGGCAGGTACCAGATAGGCTAAGCTCTTGCCAATACCTGTACCAGCTTCTACCAAAAGATGACGTGGGTGGGAAATCGCCTTCGCAACATTCCTCATCATTTCAATTTGCTCAACTCTATGTTCAAAATTCTCTAAATTCTTGGACAACAAACCATTAGATGAAAATAAAGCTTCCAACGCAGATATATCCAACTCTTCCTTGTGATCATCATCTCTAGGGCGTAAAGCTTCAGACTCCGGTGCTAATTCATCAAAATTATATAAATCTATGTTCTCTTGTGACTGGCCAGGAAATTCCTTCTGACGCTCATCTAGAAGCTTATCCAAAGGCAACTCAGCACCCCACTCCACACCCTTATTCATGCGACTAAGGCGCAAAAGTTCCATGACAATGTTGCTCGGGATATCCTTGGCCATAGATATCATCTTTGTATATATCGCAAAAGTTACCCTAGCATCATCCAATGCACGGTGTGTAGCTGGAAGTTCTACTTCCAACTGCATAGCAAGAGAACCTAGACTATATCGAGCAGCAGAGGGCAACACACAAGCTGCCACATGCATAGTATCAATTCGACTGTTGGACAGAAAAGCCCCGTACTTGCCTAGAAAATTCAAATCAAATTGTATGTTGTGACCAATTATTGGATCATTTCCAACAAATTTTTGTAACTGTGATATCTTGTCATGTACCGACGGCGCCGTAGATACCATTTCATTTGTTATTGACGTCAACTGGGTTATGTATTGGGAAATATTTTTGCCGGGATTAATCAGAGTTTGGAATTCATCCTTGATTTCATCTCCACGAAACTTTACAGCCCCAATCTCGATGATTTCGTCAATGGACGTATCAAGCCCTGTAGTTTCTAAATCAAGTGTAACCATTGTATGAGTCATTAGAGTATTTAGCTCCTGAAGATTTGCATATTGTACACAACCACAAACAAAGATGATACCTGAGTGATTAATACCCTTGCGGGTTATCAATCACTCAGGTATCATCACTATAGAGATGCAAGTAAGCTGAATGACAATATGGCCAGAGCTTAAATCAAAACGACTGCGAAATCTTGTGGATTGCAGTCGTTACGAATGACGGCTTCAAATGTATCAGACTTTTGCCAGTGTCTTAATGCACTTGGCACAAAGGACTTTATGAAGCGGTCTGCCACCTTCCCAGACTGTTACTTTCTGCAAGTTGGCCTTAAATGTCCTTCTAGTTGAATGCATAGATTTAGGTACATTTCTACCGAAACGTGTTCTTTTACCGCAATGAGCGCATTTAGCCATCGATTATTATCCTTATTGTGTCAGCGCAGAATTTTACCACAAACTTGGTACTATTAGGGTGAAATAGAAAAAGGAAGGTGTTTCATATCTAATTAATAAACGTTTGTTAGTCAAATATATAGCAACTTGAAAGACAAAGGGATTTAGACTGTTACTATGAACAAATCGATAACAACTGTTGATGGCCCACTGCTGAAAGGGATGACAAAAGCCGCGCTTACATGGCTGCAATCTAACAAAGAAGAAGTAAATGCATTAAATGTTTTTCCAATTCCTGATGGAGATACGGGAATAAACATGGTTCTTACTATGCAGTCCGCTTGTGACAAACTAAATGAAACTCCTTCCACCAATGTCTCAGAAGTGGCAAGTCAACTAGCAAATGGTGCACTGATGGGAGGACGTGGCAATTCAGGGATCATACTATCTCAGATATGGCGTGGCATAGCTAATGGCCTCGAAGGATTAGAAGAATTTGGGCCAAAAGAGTTGGCCATAGCTCTAGAACAAGCTTCCGAATGTGCATATCGTAATGTTGTTAAACCAGTAGAAGGTACAATACTAACTGTCATAAGAGATGCGAGCGAAGTGGCAATTCGTGTCGCAAAAGATGAAGTCGACATTGTGCATCTGCTTCAGAAAATCATTGTTGCATGCGAACATTCCGTACAATCTACTCCTGATCTATTGCCTATACTCAAACAGGCAGGTAAAGTAGATGCCGGCGGTTACGGACTTCAGATAATGTTCGAAGGTATGTTGCGACACCTTTGTGGAGACCCTGTAGACGTAGCGCCAGATAGAAAATTCGCCCCTCTGGATACTTCCAATATTGAAGATTTACTTGAAGCTGTGGATCCAAGTCAGGAATGGGAGGTCGTTATAGATTTGCAACCTTATGAAGATGCAATGCTAGATATATTCTATGCAAAATTGGAATCGGTAGGCACTTCTATTCAAATTGGCGAAGGTGAAGACGTTTTGAAAGTACACATCCACTTACGAAAAGAAAAACGTTTCAAACCAATAACTTTAGCAGAAGATGTAGGAACAGTAATAAACGTACACATGGAAAACTTGATTCATCAAATTAGCCCCTTTCTGCCAGGAGAATCGCGATCTGATACTAACTACACACCTGGCCAGATATTAGCTACAGTAGTATCGGCAGGTATCGGATTTACAAAAATTTTTTCATCAAACCCAGCTGTAGTAGTTGTACCAGGTGGCCAAACGATGAATTCAAGTACGGAAGAGCTTCTAGAATCTTTTGAATCACTTCCGGCCGAACAAGTTGTAATACTGCCAAATAACCCTAACATCATCTTAGCTGCGGAACAAGCAGCCAAGCTAAGCAAAAAAGATGTGTCTATTGTACCGACCAGAAGTATTCCGCAAGGAATTGCTGCA
>CAJWIA010000080.1 GCA_913040765.1 uncultured Anaerolineales bacterium
GAGATTGGCGATCTGGCTCTTTCCTTTGAAACTATGCGGAGCGAATTAGCAACTGCACGAGAAGCATCTGAACTTTGGACAGAACAACTTGAGAGGCGAGTAGACCAACGCACAAAAGCATTGCGCGCGTTGGTGGAAATCAGTGCTGATATAACCTCAGAATTAGATTTAAATCACGTGCTAAGCTCAATAGTACACAATTGCCGGCAGCTAATAGGAGCTGACCTAGCTGTACTCTGTATGATTAAGGTAAGGACTCAGACTATTAACGTAGCTAGTGTCAGTGGAGAGAAGGATGCCATCATCAGCAAGCATAAGCCACTAAATATGGGAAATGTCGAGAATGTAATCGAAAAAGGCCAGACTATCTCATGTTCAGGCCGCGAGGTATGTTCAATGATTGCAACCGCATACACTGGTGCGCACATCGCCGCACCAGTGCGCGTAGGAGATCAGGTGTTAGGCGCACTCTGTGTCAGCCATCGCCAAAAAGACAGTTTTTCATCTGAAGCACCCAATCTACTAACCTTACTAGCTAATTCGGCTGCAATTGCATTGTCGAATGCACAACTTTTCAATAAGGCAAAAACTGTAGCAACAATCTTGGAGCGAGAACGTATAGCCGCCGAGATGCATGATGGTTTAGCACAGACATTGGGTTACATAAACCTACAGGTAGATCAGGCACTCGCTACTTCCGACAACGGACAATCAAACCAAGTCCGGGAATACCTACTACGTATACAGCCTGCAATACAGAACGCCTATGATGCCACGCGGCGCATGTTAATAGGTGCAACTGAATCCCATCTTTCAGAACAGAAATTCGAGATGCAACTGAAGGAGATATTGGAGGAATTCCAGCAAAAAACTGGATTGATGACTGAGTTGCACATGGAAAGCGCATCTTTCTTAGCTTTCCCAAATCAATTTCAACACCAACTGCTGCATATTATTAAAGAGAGCCTCATCAATGTACAGAAACATGCCTCTGCCTCGCTAGTAGAAGTAACTGTAGAAGCTAGTCCCAAAACCACGGTGGTCACCATAATTGATGACGGATGTGGCTTCGATCTGACCGCCAAGTCCACAAACAAATCTGGACATCTAGGTCTTAAGATCATGCGAGGGCGTGCCGAACGGATAGGTGGTAAATTGGCAGTGACAAGTAAACCTGGGGAGGGTACTAATGTGACAGTCAAAGTACCATTGGAACAGGTTCTCAGTCAGTGGACATTGAAACAGGTTTCTAGCCAGTGAGCACAGCCCACAATAAGTTAGCCCGTGTTCTAATAGTGGATGACCACGAGCTCTTTCGTCAGGGTATCGCCAATCTAGTCAACGAGCAGTCAGACATGGAAATTGTAGGTGAAGCCAAAGATGGTCTAGAAGCATATTACAGAGCCACAGCCCTCAAACCTGATTTGATACTACTCGATATCAACATGCCTGATATGGATGGTCTAGAAGCAATAAAACGGATTCGTGCCGATTTACCAGAGTGTATTGTGGTAATGTTGACTGTACATGAAGAAGATGAAAAGCTCTTCAAATCCATACGTGCAGGCGCAAAGGGATACGTACTAAAAAACGCACCTTCCAGTGAGTTCCTCAAGATGTGTAGGCAAGCACTTAGCGGAGAAGCTGCACTGTCAGCCCGTCTGTCAGCCAGGATATTGACAGAATTCGCGCGCGAGTCCGACAAAGTGGACAAGTATCAGAAAGATGTAGATGAAGGTAAAATTGATCCACTCACCATGCGAGAGAAAGAGGTACTCTCTTACGCCAGCCAAGGAATGACAAACAGAGAAATTGCCCGACATCTTACGCTAAGCGTACACACTGTTAAAAGCCATATACGTAGTATTTTAGCTAAGTTAAACGTGGACAGTCGATATGCGGCCTCTGATTATGCTAAACACACTGATATGATGTCCTAACAAACTACAAACGAACTAATTCTACTCAACCAAAAGAGCTCTCGATAGATAGCTCTTTTTTCATCCCTTTTTCATGTACTGGAGGGATACATAAATCACTGTTTAGCAATTATAGTATGCGTAAGAACTAACAATATTAGAGTACTGAAACAGGAGGGCAAAATGAAAGCTTGGTCAATTCCCATCGTAATGGCAACGGTGCTTGCTGGTACAGTTACCTACGCATCGATCCCTATTCTTGCCCTAAATTCTACACTCGACATAACAACACCAGACAATACTATACCTGGTCTAAAACGCTGGCCTGGCACATGGAATGAGGAAACAATTAAAGTTGAAATCGGCGAGGATCTTGGCCCACCCGACGTCACTATTGATGTGAATGTAATGCGTCCAGTCTTTGCACCACCTACCATCACAGTAAAGAAAGGCCAAGTAGTGAAGTTACTACTACACGGTGTTGATAGTGGCCTTGCAGACATGCCCGGAGTGGAAGACGCAGTCGGATTGAAAGAATTCAGCGGCCATGGGTTCCAGCTAATGGGCCCATATGATGTGTGGGTCACCGGTATCCGCAAGGGTGTCACTCGGGAAGTAATGTTCAAAGCGGATGTTGCTGGTGAATTCGCTTTTGAATGTACGGTCTTTTGCAGTCCACAGCACTACATGATGCGTGGCACCTTCATTGTGGAAGAATAAAAAGTGGAAGAATAAAAAACCAATTTGGAGAAAATAATTATGACTATTGATACACAGGCAGTCAGGAAAGCGATTCTCACACCCGTTGTCATTACCTCGCTAATAGTCGGGCTCCTTGTTGGCGTCATCACGTTCGGGATAGTACTACGACCCGATGTGACTTCAATGGGTAACAGTCAGTATAACCGACCATATCCGATGCCGCACCAATATTGGGCAACCACTGATGAATTTTATATGTTTGCTAGTGGAGGACAGCAGGGTGGTTTCTATGTATATGGCATACCTTCTATGAAATATCTTTCCGAGATACCTATTTTCGCTACTGATCAAGCCTGGGGCTGGACTCCAGAAAATCCGGAAGTCCGAAATATGTTCACTAATCCCTGGACCGGTGAAATTGTTGAACGCGGTGACACACATCATCCCTCCATGAGTCGTACTGATGGCGTTTATGATGGACGCTGGATATTTATCAACGACAAAATGTATGGACGTGTAGCTCGCGTCGGGTTAGATACATTCCGTGCTGATGAGGTTGTTTGGATGCCAAACATCACCGGTGGTGTACACGGCTTCAGTGTAGGACCAAACACCGAGCTAGCCGTTCTTAATATCGAACACGAACAGGTCCCTGATCAAGTGATCCAAGAGCATCTAGGTATTGAAGTGGATCGAATCAATGGGCCTTATGTAGCTGGTTTTAATGGTATAGCAATTGATGGGCTACCAGGTGGGGATGGTACCATGGAAGTCGCCTGGCAGGTATGGGGACCATGGCATCACGACATGGCCCGTATCGGCTGGGGGGTAAGTGACGGATGGATTATCAACACTTCCTATAACTCTGAGCGTGCCCTGAGCGCCGTACCCATGTTCGGACGAGAGTATGACTACTTGTATTTCTGGAATATCGCCAGTATCGAAAAAGCGATCGCCGATGGCAAGTACGTTACCACAGAACAAGCACCAGATGTGGCGGTTATCTCCTGGAAAGATGTTGAGGTTTACATGACTAAAATACCACTCAATCCGCACGGTCTTGACATTTCTCCCACTGGAAAATATATCCTGACTAGTGGCAAAGCCACCACTCTGATTGTGGCGGTAGATATGGATATGGTACTGGAAGCGATTGAAAGCAGCGATTTTCAGGGTGAAGAGTTGGAAGTGCCTATTCTTACTACTGATTCGGTGCGTGCAGCTAGTATGGATCTAGGGCTCGGACCTACACATATAGAATTCGATAATAACGGCTTTGCTTATGTCGGTTTCTTTGTTGACTCGGATGCTAAAACAGTACCGTTAGGTGGTCCTTATATTGAGAAACATGGTATGGAGCCGTGGAAAGTAGTTGATGTATTACCAGCACATTATAGTATTGGACATATATCTATTCCAGGTGGCGACTCAGCACAACCCTATGGCAAATACTTTATCGCCATGAACAAACTTGCCAAAGATACTTTCTTACCACATGGCCCATTAATCACCGAAAGTCATGAGTTGTTCTCTATAGATGAGCAACCCGCCGTGTTAATTGATCAGATGGCGTTAGGACCAGAAACTCACTATTCACAAGGCATCCCGGTTTCTATGATCACACCCAATGTGCGCGGAGTATACACTCTTCCAGCGGAAACCGAGCCACCACGCGTAGAATACGATTATGAGAATCAGGTCACGGACGTGTATATGGATGTGGTCCGCTCGTGGTTCACACCTGATATGTTCACCGTACCACAAGGTTGGCAAGTAAATATACATATGACCAGTCAGGAACAAGCGATGGATATTACGCACGGCTTAGCAGTTGATAACTACAATGTCAACACCTCAATTGACCCAGGAGAAATTAAGACAATTGAGTTCATAGCGGATAAGGACGGTGTTCATTGGTTCTATTGTATGTGGTTCTGCAGTGAGTTACATATGGAAATGCGTGGCCGTATGATAGTTATTCCTCAGGATGAATGGAACGCCGAATATGAATGGTCTCCTAGCTAAAAGGAAATTTTCCGGCAAAAGTGTCGGCAAAAGTGTATGGAGTGCAATAATCCATCTCGCACTCCATACACTAGCAAGAACGCTGTATCTACTCCCACTTTCCATGACTAGCACCAGGAGGTTCTATGAATAGAAAAAGACCTCTGAAGCCCGCATTGATAGCTGCAGCGCTCTTTCTAGTGTCATTACCATTACCATATTGGACCGTGATAATGAAAGCTCCCACTTATCCAGAAAGGAATCTTTCAATGCGAGTATATCCCACTCATTATGAGGGTGATATTCGTGAGTGGAATTTGATAGGCAACTTAGTAGGCGTCAAGGTTCCCCCTCCCATCCCTGATCTAGCATTTGAAATAGTCCCAGTGCTAATTGTGTTACTCACAATCATTAGTCTAATAGCAGCATTTGATCAACGTTGGTTAGCAGTATCCATGATAATGCCTTGGATATTACTGATAGGACTGACTGCATTCACTCAATACTCTCTATACATCTTTGGTCATGATCTAGATCCCGACAGACCACTGCGTTATATAGAGCCATTCACACCACCAGTAATTGGAATTAAGAAAATCGGAACATTACTCACGTTCCATCTTCCACATGTTGGATCATTTCTGTTTATAGCAGCATCATTACTTCTCTACTGGGGATATCGTACCCACAAAAAAGGGCTGGGCAAACAGGCTAAAGCATGAAACGGTTGGGCCCCTATAAAAAGCTAGCATTAGGCACTGGATTGACGCTAGTTTTGTTGCTTATTGGCTATCGGTTCGGTGGATCCGGTATCAGTAGCCAAATGAGTGGCGGTACCATCAGTGTAAGTGATGCGGAAACATGCCTACGTGCTGGAGGCAATATATTTTTCAACGTTACACTTGGTACCGAAACTTATCTTCAAAAGGTCGGACTATGGGAAGAAGCTAAAGCAAAAGAGGACTGGGCACAACCATTCGTTTTCAATGCAAGCACACATGTTGGTACCATCCGTGATTTATCATTAGATGACAACGTCTTTGTTGCTGTCGACGGCACACGCTACCCAGCGGTCGGTCGACCAATAGCGTCTACCACTCACCACAACACTTACCTGATCTTTCTACCACGTTTCGATCACAGCGGACGTCCTATGTTTGAGCAAGACCAGGGATATTTCGAGATTATTATTGAGAATGTAGATATCCCAGCCAAGCGCATATTCAAGTTTGACCTACCATTGCCAACTAGTGATGGGGAAACTACAAATGTGACTCGACTCTTGATGCTTATAGGTACGGCGATGGCTGCAATGTTACTGACCTGTACTCCATGTCTGATCGGATCATTAACCGTTGGCTCGGTCACAATGGGTACCTCCTGGAAATCAAACATTGAATCAACGAAACAGCAGATCCGTACCGAGATGACCAAAAGAACTCTCTATTATCTTACAGCTCTGGTAGCATGCTACACAGCAGTAGCTATCGCTGCCAGTACGTTTGATGTCACTGTAGAGGATATACGCCCGGTAGAGATAATAGGTGGTCTACTACTAATAATTGTCGGACTAGGTTTACTGCGCAGTTGGCAGCCAATCATCTACATAGAAAATACAGTTGTGAAACTGATCATCAGAAAATTCCCAGCAATTGGCCAATTTACCACAACGGAAACTCCTGTACCAACCTTAACCTCGAGTTCGTCCTCGGCAATGGGAGCCTCACTAGCTATGGTATGCTCAGTCGCCGGTGCACCGACATTGACCACTGCTATCATTTTTCCAGTAATGATTTATGCAGGCTTGAACGACATTTACTGGTCATTAATCATATTACTAGCTTACTTGATAGTCACTGCAGTACCATTTTTACTTATCGCTACTGGACTCGGGGAAGCATTGTTAAATATCTCCTTGCGCTTGCGACACCAATTACTCATTGCCAACGCAATCTTACTGATAGGATTAGGAACAATGTTGCTAGTCAGCCCCGAAGGAGTAGCCAATGTTCTTTCTGTACCTGCACGCCTGATTGTCGAGCCCATGAGTTGGCTTTTTTGAGGAATATGCAGAACTCAAAATCTAAATCTGACCAAGTTCAGGTGCGGTATGTATAGTAAGCAAAACACCATTTATTGGGTAGTAATACTACTTCTAGGGATATATGTACTCTATGAAGTAATAACACCCAATCATCCCTACTGG